>JARGOJ010000630.1:3855-5611 GCA_029210225.1 Planctomycetota bacterium | reverse complement strand
GACGGGAGTGGCGATGTTCTTAGTCTGGCGCTGGATCTTTAATCCCAACGTCGGCTTGATCAACTCCTTCCTGGACACCCTCGGCCTGATAGGAACCGTTCGCCCTGATTGGCTCGGAGATCCTTTCCTGGTCAAGCCTGCGATCATCCTTATGGGAATCTGCACAGCCATGGGAGGGACCAATATGATCCTCTTCTTGGCGGGCCTTCAAGGCATTGACCCAACTCTCTATGAAGCGGCGGAGATCGATGGTGCTGGTCCCTGGGCTAAGTTCCGCAATATCACCTGGCCCCAGCTACGCCCGACGACCTTCTTCATCTTGACCACGAACCTTATCGGTGGTTTTCAGATGTTCGATCAGGCCTTCGTTATGACCAACGGCGGCCCCGAAGGCTCCACGACCACGATCGTTTACTACATTTACCAAGAGATGTTTCAGTTCCAACGCATGGGTTATGCGGCGGCGATTGCGATTGTTCTCTTCTTCATCATCCTACTTGTGACTCTTCTCAATGGCTGGGTGAGTCGTCGTTCTGCAGCCTGAGTATTGGAGAAGAGAACTATGAACTTAAAGAAACTATCGACGCACGCAATCCTCGCGACCATTGCAATGGGAACCCTTCTCCCGCTGCTCTGGATGTTCGCCACCTCCGTCAAACCTCCTCAAACCCTCTACGAATATCCTCCTCGCTGGATCCCCGTGACTGAGAAGTCTTACGCAGAGATTGGCGGGGAACGACGAGAAGTCCGCGCCCTCCGAGAGCGGGAGAACGGCGCCGTGATCACCAAGGTCCTCGCGGTTCGCGATTCCGAAGGCGAGACTGTCAAAGAGGGTCAGGTCGTCGACCTCGAAAAGAGCGCGATTGAGTCGGAGAAGGACGTCAACTTCCGCTTGAAGAACTACCCCGAAGCCTGGGACGCTTACCCCTTCGTGAGCTTCATGCGGGCCTACTTGAACAGTTTAGGAGTCTCTTTAATCGTGACTCTAGGACAAGTCATTACCTGTGTCTTGGCGGCTTATGCTTTCGCTCGTTTGAAGTTCTTCGGCCGGGATGTGATCTTCCTCGGATACCTCGCGACAATGATGATTCCCGGCGCTGTCACCATGAACGCCACCTTCGTGCTTCTCAAGAACTTGCCTATCTTCCTGAATGGCCTGCTTGGCACCGAATACTTCAGTCGCGAGCTGATCATCGGCGGACGAGTGATTGGCGTTGACAGTTATTTCGCTTTGATTGTGCCACGCTTCTTCAGCGCATACGGAACCTTCATGCTCCGTCAGTTCTTCCAGGGCATTCCCAAAGAGCTTGAAGACGCCGCCCGCATGGATGGCTGCGGAGCCTTCGGGATCTTGCGCCATGTGATTATCCCACTCTCAAAACCAGCCCTCGCGACCCTGGCGATCTTCACCTTCATGTGGACCTGGGGCGACTTTATGTGGCCGCTCTTCGTGACCAGCTCCCCCGATTTATACACACTCCCAGTTCTGCTCCAGTCGTTCCAAGGGCAATACGGGACCCAGATGCACTTGCTCATGGCCGCCTCCGTCACCGCCTTGCTCCCCATTGTGATTGTCTTCCTCCTCGGTCAACGGTACTTCATTGAGGGCATCCAGCTCGGGGGCGTGAAGGGCTGACGAGATCTTTTGGATCTACTCAGATTCATGCAAATAATCGTGGAGATCTTCAAGGTGTTTTTCGAGTTCTTCAAAAAAGCCTCGGGCCCAGAATCGAATACAGCGATACCCTTGAGATTC
>JARGOJ010000630.1:0-3845 GCA_029210225.1 Planctomycetota bacterium | reverse complement strand
TAGTCGGCTTGATCTTCATGTTGCTCGCCGTCCAACTCAAGAATGAGCTTTTTTTCAAAGCAAACAAAGTCAACAACGTAGGGACCAAGGGGTTGCTGACGACGAAACTTGACGCCAAGCTGCCTGTTCCGCAACCTCTTCCAGAGAGCTGCTTCAACCATTGATTGTTCTTTTCGGAGTTTCTTGGCGAAGCGATGTTTCATGATCTCACGCTAACTCCTCGAAACAAATCTGTCCCAGGGTCTATCTGAAGAAAACCAAAGAAGGTTTTCTCCCCAGTCCTATGGCGGTCATTTGCCGCAAGGGAGCGGGAACAATCCCAAGTATTACGTTAAGACACTGAAATCTATCCCTCTCCCCTCGTGAGCTTGTCGCAAAAGTCGTGTTTGACAACCGTTGAAGATCTTTCGCTGATCAATTTTAGCTTTCAAAAAGACTTAAATCTTTTCCTCTCCCCTCCGAGGGTGAGGGGGGGGATTTGTTGAGGACCTCTAAAAAAGAGAGGGTCTGTTTTGCTTCCTCCCCCTCATAAACCCCGCTACGCGGCGTTTTGTTCTCCCACGAGGGGAGAACATTTTTACGTTTGCTGTGGGCTCTGGCTATTATAAATAGCTATGTGTCTGCCCGATTGCTATTTGCACAAACTCATCACGATATTGTCTTGAGCCCGCCGCGCCAATGAGGGTGAGAAGTTGTTCATGATGATTGAGAAGACATAGACAGTCTCATTGCCCGCGTTGTCAGTCTTTGTTAGATAGCCGCTGAGCGCGCTGGTGTCCCTCAGGGTGCCTGTTTTGGCTTCGACACGGCAACCACGGGGGAGCTTCTTAAAGCGTCGCCTGAGGGTTCCGTCGACGCCTCCGACGGTGAGGCTCGATTTGTAGATGCTGGCGTTCTTACTCTTGTGCATGGCGACGAGCAAATCGTGGACGGCTCTCGCTGAGATCTGATTCTTTCTGGATAGGCCGGAGCCATCTCTGAGGACAAGCTTGCTGCAGTTGATGCCTTTGCTCTTCAAGAAGCTCCGTGTTTGCTTGGTACCTGCTTCATAGCTGCCTTGGCCGGTTTTCTCTTTGGCCACGGTTTTTAGCAGGGCTTCGGCGTAGTGGTTCAAGCTGCGTTTGCCGCATATAGCAAGAGTCAGAGGCAGGGGCGTGGATTGAATAGCGAGCTCTTCTCCTCGGGCGTTCTCGTTGCCTCGGACCCTTCTTGCGGCGCCGGAGACTTTGATGCCAGCGCGCTCAAGGCTTTCTTTCATAGCGGTGGCGAAGAACAAGGCGGGGTCGGGGACTGTGATCTCGGTCTTCTTGGTGTTGGCTTTGGTCCAAAACTTACCTCGCACAAGCAAATCGCGGCTTGTTCCTGAGCGCTGCACAGAGAAGACATGGGCCTTCGCCGAAGCGGTCGCTTTCAATTGATTCTTTAGATTCAGATATTTGGTCGGCGGGAAGAGCCTGACCAAGCCGCCGCCCTTTGCTGGGGATATCTCAATATCAACGCAGCCATCATTGAGCATGAGCGCTGAGACTTCTGAGGCATACCAATAGGGGCGGTCGCCGCGCTCCCAGTCTTTGTGATAGCGATCCTGATCGAAGAAGCGATCGTCGGCGACAATATCTCCATCGATGCGACGGATGCCCCTGCGGACAAGCGCTCTGGACCATTGAGAGAGGATGGGGATGTCTTGAGAGCGATCCTTAGGGTTTTGAAAGCGCCTCGATAAGTTCGGGTCGCCTTTCCCAATGATATGAAGATCGCCTTGAAGTGCGTTTTTAGCAATGATTCCCGCGGCTTTTAGCTGAGTCGTGTGCTTATAGCTCGGGCCTAGCTTCTCAAGCGCCAAAGCCAGGGTGAGCAACTTCATGTTGGAGGCGGGGCGCAGCACGCTGTCGGGGTTCTTCTCGTAGAGCTTCTGGACGCCATTGTTGTTGACGGAGCTAATGAGAATGGAGTTCTTCGCGGAGGATGGGAGCTTGGAGAGGATCTCCTTTATTCTCTGCTCAGGATCGGCGGAGGCGACGGTGCTCGCGAAGCACAGGAAACACAGGAGCGAAGCGGCTTTCATTCTCACAATGAACCCTTCTTCTTATCTAAAGGTCTTAGCTTATTTATCTTTATCGTCAAGCAGCTTCAGGGATCGGATGATCGACCCGGCTGTCTCTCCTTCATCGTTCTTAACGGGCTTAAAGAACAGTACGAAGATGACTCGATCTTTCAGAATGATGTAATAACTGCGCCGCAGGCCCGGTCGGATTCGCTGATTGCCGCGTTGAATTCGAAAAACTGCGAGATGGGCTTTCCCAGTCGGGTGCTCGAAAGGCTCGTCGAAGACAACGGTGACGTCGTTGCGTTCAAGGTTCCAATCAGACACCATCATGTTTAGAAAGCGTCCTGTGAGAGTGTCGGGGGCATCGTAGGCATGGCGATCGCGGATGTTTAAGTAGATGTATTCCGACGGGTAGCCAAAGGACTCTGTGCCGTAGGTCCGATAGTTATCCTCTTTGCGGAGCACCTTCCATTTCTTAGGAACCTGAATGGAGAACTTTAACTTGTCATCATCGTAGGTCTTGAAGTTCTTTAATATCGCCGCTTTGCGTTGAATCGCCGTGACATTGGGATTGCGGTATTCGGGGGAGTCGCTGAAGCCGGTCGTATCAAGGCTGATAAAGTAGGTCACCAGGGCGACCATCAAGAAGAACATGGAGACAAAGGCGAGGAAGAGCGAAACGCAGCCAGGCGACTCAGGATCGTCGGCCCAGGCCGGCAGAATGCGAATCAGAATCGCCCCGGCTATCGCCGCGGTGATCAGCCCGATGCCAATGGGGGCAAGCGCCGCTGGATTAAAGGCGTTGGGGAAGAACTGGAGGGTCGCGAGAATCCACACCAAGATCATGGAACCGAAGACTCCACGACTGGCTTGTTGGGGGAACTGACTCAATATTCCTCGGCTCGACAGGCCCCCTTGAGAACCTAGCAAACCAAAGCAGCCGGCCCAGGCTCCCACCGGGAAGAATAACAGCGCGTGGTATTCCTCGACCACCGACATCGTCGTGTAGTTTCCAAGTAAACCCGTGACCTGGAAAATGAAGAGAGCCTGACCAGGTCCTGACAGTCGCTCAACATAGCGTCCAGCGGTGAAGAGAATGGACAAGGTAAAGATGAGCGACCAAGGCCCTGAGTGCAAAAAGAGGCTGAGTAGAAAGCGTGGATACTCAAGCAAGGGATTGAGCATGCCGTCGTAGAGCCCACCCATAGACTCCAGCTCATCGTGATGCAATCCCTGATCGCTGAGCATCGACTTCCAAAAGTAGCTCTCGCTCAATGGCTTGTCTGAGAGACCGTAGCAGAAGACCATCATCATGGTCGCCAAGAGCAGGTAGGTCATGATGGGCGCGTTCTGGCAACGCTCGTTGATGAATTCTAAGGTCGCCAATGACTCTTGGGCCGGATTCGTGGACTCTTGGGGCGTCGTGCCATCCTGAAGAGCCCCGGGGTAATCGTGAGGATCGCTTCCATCATGAGAGAAGGAGGCGCCTTGCTCTGGTGATTCGTTCCAGCTTGGCGGAGTGTCGGGGTGCGCCTGAATGAGCCTGGCTTTGAGAACAGGGCGGGGTGCTGGGGCTATTTCGTTGCTTGGAGCCGAGGACAGATTTTCCTCAGAGAGGGGAACAAAGGCTTGGGGAGCGTTAGGGGACTCTGAGCTGTGAGGAGACGGGTCGTTGAAGGGATCGGTGTTTTCAGGGCGATCCGGGAAGGACCCGTCCTCATTCATTCTTTCTCTCCTGCAAACAACTCGGCAATTTGCACGGCGTTGAGAGCGGCTCCTTTTCGTAGTTGATCTCCGG
>JARGOJ010000629.1 GCA_029210225.1 Planctomycetota bacterium | reverse complement strand
CATGACAAGAAAATGAACGCCGTTGTCTTCACCGAAGTCGAGGACTGTCACAATATTCGGGTGACTCAGGCGCGCCATAGCCGAGGCCTCGCGCCGGAATCTCTCCAACGCAGTCGAAGCGTCGACACCATCAAGCGTCACTGTTTTAATCGCGACTTCGCGCTTTAGCTTTGAGCAATAAGCCGTATAAACCGCCCCCATTCCTCCTCGACCAATCTCACGCTCTATTTTGTAATGAGAGATGTATTCGCGAGGACTTTGGGAGGACATGCCAGATGATTGATTGAGCGCGGGGTTGTAGGCGCTTGAGCCGGGGCTATGAAGCGGCCTCTGGAATTGTTGGACGGGGATCTGTCCGGAGCCAGCGAGGATGGGGTTGGCGCCTTGGGAAATGGTTCGTATCACTGAGGACGAGCTCGCCGTTGGATCGAGGTGGCCCTGCTGGACTTGCTGAAAGTTTGGGTGAAGTCCGCTTCCGGGGTGATAATGGTTTTGAGGACCCTGTTGGACGCCTGGGTGAGCTCCGCTGCCTTGATTGAGAGCGTTTGCCTGCATGCCATGATAGCTCGGGTGCAAGCCGCTTCCGGGGTTGAAGGCGGCGTTGCTTTGCTGCAGTTGGATTTCGTTGCGAATACCTTGAGCCTGGGTGGGATCGAGCAATCCCTGGCGCGTCAGGCACTCTAACAGATCCCTCGCGGGTTGAGTCGCCATGAGTTGCAGCGCGCCTTGGACCGTCTCGACGGAGACGATTCCACGTGAGACGAGGTACTGGCCTTGCAGCCGATTGAAGTCCATGAAGTCCGCCCTTGGTTCTAAGACTGCCTCGATTATAAACATTCAAAGAAAGTTTGGGACGCTTAGCTTCGGGGAGAATGGTTTGAGATGTCTATCTGTGTCAGGACTAAATTCCTTTTGGGCCTTTAAATTCGCCGGGTTACTTTTTGATCGACAGGGCCTCGAAGCGAATTTTAAGCGTGGTTCCGTTGCTGTATGTGTAAGAGACGACACGATAGACCAGGCCCTTACCCTTGGAGAAGTAGGAGGTGTCGGCGCCTTGGTAGCGATTCTCGGGGTCCTTGATGCTGTGCTTGAGGATGAGGCATTTCAGTGATTTCTTGCCGATCTTCAGCTCGTCGATGCCCAGGCATTGCCCCGTTCGCCCGGCGTATTGGGCCCAGGACTGCCCGGCTTTGAGGGGGAAGGGGGGGTCCATATATTGCACATTCTGGTCAAGATAGTGATAACTGCCTTTGTCTGTAAGAAGCCATAAATAGGGCTTTGCGGACGCCATCATACGTTTGACGGATTCATCTCCAGCGGTCTTCCATTGAAAGCGAATATAGGCTTTTCCACCAAATTGAACTTTTTGCTCGTCCGCCGACCAGAGCGTCCGTCCAGAGCCGGTATTTTTGTCGTTGGTGACAATGTCCACTTTGAATTCGACTTTATGTCCAGGCTTGTAGGGGAAGTAGGCCCGAACATCCTTGATGCCCTTGGCGCTGCTCTTTTTGCTCTTTTCTCCCAGGATTCGGAAGCTGAGCTTTGCGCCGTCAGCGTTGCAGAATTTGCCCTTTTCAAAGACCTTTGAACACTTTTTGCAGCAGAGTTTAGCCTCTTTTAATGCTGTTCCCTCGGCGGGGCAGTATTTTCCACTGCTAAACTTCTTACGACAGTCTGGGCATTGGTGAAAGGCCTGGGAGTCGCTCAATTTTTCGCCTTTCACGGCTTTGGGCTTTGCGACGCTGAGCTTGGTCCCATCCCAGGGGCAGTAATTGAATTTATCGAAGTGTTTATCACACTTCCGACAATTCTTAATCTCTCTTAATTTAGAGCCATCTTTAGGACAATAGTCGCCGCCGTCATATTTTGACTGACAGCTCGGGCAATCCATCGCTTCCTGAGCCCAGCTTGGGCTTGGACTGAGGATGAGAACTAAGGCAAGGAAAAGAATGGAGAGAGTCGCTCTCATAACAAGGCCCCTTAATGAAAGATAAGCGTGGGTGAATGAAATTCGTTGAGGGCGATACCCCAAATCCCAAGAAGGGCAGACACATCGGTCTGTTTATACCCCACATCGTTTGAAGGTTAGGAATCATAAGGATATCCGTAGGATATTGGATTAGGAGCTCCGTTCCACATGGCTGTTTTCATTTAATCTGCTTATCCACCAAATCAGAAAACATAACAACCGATCGATGTCAGTTTATCCCGGGCAACCACATAGGGTTGCCCCTACATGGCCATTTATATTGGATAGGGCCCCCAGCAACGCCAAAAATGTGTAGGGGCGACCTGCACCGGCAGCCCGGCTATGTGGTCGCCTTGGATTTGTTGTTAGCCCTCGCTTTATTGTTCGCCCACAAGGCATTGAAATCAATGTTTCCAAACGATTTCATTCACACCCAGATAAGCGTTCGCGATCAAAGACCGCTTCTTATTGTTATGGGTTCTGGCGCTAATTGAAAGCAAGAAAGTCTCTGTTTTTACATCGTCGCGAGCTGTCACAGAGACTTCCCAGGTCAGTTATCCACCCATGGCGGCGAAGAAGGCTTTATCGAGGGCCAGGGCCTTTTGAAAGGATGGGCGCTCCATGGCTCGTTGAATGAAGGCCGCCATTTTCGGCCAGCGCTCGGCGTCGACGCTTTGTTGAGCGTATTGAAAGTTCACAAAGGGGGTGGCCATGGCGATGTCGGCGACGGTGAATTGATCTCCGGCGAACCAGGTTTTGTCTCCGAGCTGGGCTTCAACGTAGTCCATGACCCCGGGATAATCTTCGGTCATGACTTTTTTGACCCGCGCTGTATCGGGTTCTTTCTTGAGTATGCTTGGCTTAACCACGTTCTCAAAGAAGGGAACCAAGACAGTCATAGCGAGCTTCGTGTCGGCGTATTCTTCGAGCCAAACGACACGCCCATAAGCTTGTGCTTCTGCAGGATAGAGCGCTGGTTCAGGTTTGACTTTCTCCAGGTAAGCGAGGATGGCGGAGGAATCGGGGAGGGCGAAGTCACCGTCTTGAAAGCAGGGAACCTTGCCGAGGGGGCTGATGGCGTAGTAGTCCTCGGGGATTTTATTAGGAATGACGATTTTGTGGTCGAATTCGATTCCCTTTTCGAAGAGACCGACAAGGGCTTTTCTCGCGAAGGGGGAGACGCTGACGCCGTGAAGTGTGGGCATATTTATTTCCTGTCAATTGTGATCAGCGGGGAAAGTTAAAGCGGGATCTATTAGAGCAAAGTCTCAACGCTGATGTTGCCCGATTGCTCAGCTCCGCATCAAAGACGATAGCTCTCCCTGTAATTTCTCATCATCTCTCCTCATAGTCGCTCCATTCAGCATGGCCCAATAGGGCCATTCCAATCGGTGAGTGGACAGACGGGCTCTTTCTGACCTCCGACTCGCAAGTTCAACACAAGACCATTCCACGGACATCTAAGACTATCAAAAGCAAAGCAGCGCTCGCTCAAGACGAGCCAGCCACAAACAGCTAAAAAGATTTACTAAAAACCACATGCATAGTGTGACAAAGATGACAAGCGAATACATTGTGTCCCACCAGCATACCAGACACTCACAAACAACCACAAGTCAATACAAAACAAAGACTTAAGCACCCACAAAAAGAAAAGAATAGAAAAGAAACAGCTTGACGAAGTTGCGCCAAAATCAGAGACACAACATCTCCACGCGAGCTAAAAAGAGCTATCAATAGCATGCAATAACAACTCAAGAAAATAATGCACTATAGGAGTATATCTCAATGGCATACACCACAGATGGCACAATTGTTCTTACTCCCCAGCGAGCAATCCTCGATGCTTCCCAAGCAACCGTGAATCTTACGCTTGGGGCTCCTGGTGGAGACCTACTCGGGAAGATCATTGCAGCTGTGGCCGTCGATGTTTCAAACAGCGCTCAGATCACTTTCCCAAGCGCTGAGAACTCCCAAGACGTCCATGCGTTCACTGAGGCTGGTCAAGCGGTGTGGTTCTACGGCGCCACTGAATCGGTGTGGACCAAGTTTTCAGACGTGCCAGGAAGCGTTCCCCTCGGAACATACGGAGATGGTAGTTCTGGAGATGAGACCTTTGGTGCCTCCGACGAAATTACAGTCAATCAATACTGGGAAAATCTCACATTGAATGCGTCTGTTGAGCTTACGGCCAAGAGCGTGATTGCATTCGTGAAAGACACACTCACTATGAATGCTGGAGCTTATTTTGCGGCGTCTGGCAACGATGGAGCTGCCGGGAATACGGGCGGTTCAGGTGGATCTGGAGCGCCCACCCGTTGGTTTGGAGGGTCTGGAAGCGGCGGAGCAGGTGGGTCAAATAGTGCCGGTGCGAACGGGGCCGCAGCGTCCTCCGCCCTTGGAGGCTCCGGCGCGCCTGGTGGCGAGGGGAAGTTTCCTCCAGGTGATTCCGGTGCTATCGAATGGCCAACATATTTCCCACGATTTCTAGAGGCCATTCTCCATGGCCAAGACCGCGATCAAAGCGGCTACCAAGGTGGTTCGGGTGGCGGAGGAGGAGGTTCACCTATCGGTTTGGCTACAGGCGGAGGGGGTGCAGGAGCTGGAATCATGGTCATTGTTGCCCGCCACCTCGTTCTAAACACTACCGGAGGCACCCTTTTCAGTGCGATTGGTGGGCAAGGAGGTGACGCCGTCAATACTGGTGGTGGAGGAGGCGGCGGTGGAGGCGGTGGTGGCGGAGGCTTTGTCTGCATCGTTTACCAAACCGCTAAAGACCATAACAACAACTACTTAAGCCTGAGTGACATTGAAGCACTCATTGATGTCGGTGGCGGCGCTGGAGGCCTAGGCGTTGACGGCGCACCAAATGGTAGCTCTGGGGACTCTGGCAACAAGATCGTCTTCCGCCACGGGTAACAATCATAAAACAACAAAGACAATTCAATTCACAAACTGAATTAAGAGGATTTTAAATGTCAAATATTCATTACTCCGGTGATCTCTGCGATGGAATACTCAATAATGATCCCGTCACCAAAGTATTGACCTTTCTTCGAGCCCTGATTTGGAAAAAAGCCAACGGAGCGCGTCCTTGGGGACCAGGAGCAACTGTCGAAACAAACGTTGTTGAAGCGCCAAGGGTGAAGATCAATGAAAGAACCCCAATCGATAGCTCCAACTACCCGGAAGCCTTACTCTCGACCTTGGTGAGTGTCGGCGTGGACCCTCTAAAATTCGGACGTTTGGGAATTAGCTACAGCGTTAACTACGATCAGCACGATGCCACTATGGGGGCAGGCGGAGCCAACAACGCGGATCATTGGCGCTATGTTGCGGCGATGGCTTCCTTGTGGGAGAAGCTCGACGAAGTTGTCATTGAAGGATCAACGGGCAATACCAACGAATTCGACGGACTCAAAGCTTTAGCAGGGGCCAACAAATTCACATCCACCGCAGCATCGTCCGCCGATATCCACGACGAGATCGCTAAAATCATTGCTAACGTTGCTAGCGCGGGTCAAGGAGGCACGGCTCTGGTTGGAAATGACCTGGCTCAGCGGGCGCTCACCGCAGCTTACGACGGCGGTCGAACGGAATATGGTCCAGGTCCCATGGGTGGATTGATTCCGTTCTTTGACA
>JARGOJ010000628.1 GCA_029210225.1 Planctomycetota bacterium | reverse complement strand
GCCCCGATCTCTTACCCCGGCTTACTTGCCTCGATCGCTGCCTTTACCGCTTTCAACGTCCCCTGGTGGCCCTTGACAATGGATGGAGTCTGAAGGAATTTGTCCGAGAGAGCGGCCGAGTGAAGATTCTCAAAGAGCTTCATAAGGAAAAGAAACTCTTCGGGCTCTTTCCGTCTCGTCGAGATTTGATCCTCGACACCAAAGAGAATCTCCGGGTCATGAGAGAGAGCTGCGAACTCTCCGCCGACTTTGAAGGCCTGGAAGGCCCCCTCATGATTCTTGATCAAACCCACTTTGTGAGTCTTGAACGGCCAGAGCTCGCCGCTGACTTACTTCGACGCATTGTGTCTGGTTATTCACAGCCCAATGCGAAGGCGCTCGTTGTTGCCGCTACGAGCTAGCAATCGATTGAAAGCCCTGAGCGAGCTCTGCCATGTGTTAGAGGGCAAAGTATGAAGGGCCCTTTGAAAAAGCGGAGTCAGCGCTTTTGGATACTCTGCGCTTAGAGCAGGAATGGGCTGCTCTCTCATTGCGAGGTGCTCTCCTATTGTTCGAGCAGGAAAGGGGACTGTCCCGGTCATAAGCTCATAGAGGGTCGCTGCGAGAGAAAAAACGTCTGCGGTCTGATCTAAGTCGCGGCCATCGTAAAACGCTTCTTTTGGCATGTAAGCATAGGTTCCAATCATCACGCCTTGAGATGTCAAGCCCACGCTGGTCTCACTCTTTGTCGCCTTCTTCGCCAATCCAAAATCAATGATCTTCAGCTTCCGGCTCTCCTTCTCAATAACAAGATTCGATGGGTTCAGGTCGCGGTGTAAGACACCGTTCTTATGGGCGTACGCCATCGCAGTCGCCGCGACCGCACCTAGCTCCACCGCGACTTTCCAGCCGACCGGACCATTGCTGACTAAGAAATCTTTGAGGCTCTGTCCACGAATGAGTTCGGAGACGAGCACGAGGTGACCGTTAATCTCATGAAGACCATAGTTGCGCGCAATGGCGGGATGATGAAGCTTGGCTTGCAGCTCTGCTTCCCTCTGACAGCGGATCTTATCTTTCTTGCTCAGGTCCGAGTGCATGACCTTCAGAGCCGCGTGAGTCGGCTCTTGGCTGAGCCTCGCTTCATAGACGCGTCCTTGATTGCCGGCTCCGAGGATGCGGATTAATCGGGTGTTTGGTAGCTGTGGCAGATCGGTGTTCGGCGGAAAGAGCTTCAAGAGGCTTAGTCCGACCTGGACCTTTTGATTGATCTGGAGTTGAGTCGGGCCGTTGATAGCCTTCGCGTCCACGAAGGTGCCGTTGCTCGATCCTAGGTCTTCAATCACGAAGCCGGTCTGACCATAGGTGATGGCGCAATGTTTCCCAGACACTTCATCGTCGTTGAAGGAGAGTTGGTTTTGTGAGTGGCGGCCAATTGAGACTCGGTCTCCTGGATATAGAAAGACGTTTTGTCCCTGGGTGTTCTCACCGACCAATGCTAGTAAAATAGGGGATTGAGAAGTTTGCGGGATCATGACTTCTTTTCTTGTTTGTAGGGGACCGTCAATCGTAACTTGTTCTTTCAATAGGAAGGACGTGTTTCCCTTCCGACGTGAGTTTTTGGCGCTGTTTCTTCGTGGGGCTTTTCAGGTAGAGAGGGTGTCGCTTTCAGGCCAAATTGGCTTTTAGAAAGGGGAGCTAAGTTGTTGTAACAATCTTAAGCGCAGGAATGTAGAGACGTGCTATGCTACGCCACACCGCGCTGAGATCAAATCCCATCAAGTTCAGGTTTTACAATGGAAGCAACTAAAGAGCAGCTAGATCAAACCCAATTCAAATTTGTTTTTGTTTTGACCCTTTTGGTTGTTTTGGTGGCGTATGCCCTCTTTGACAAGTTTGTTCTCGATCCGCGAGCGGTCGGCCAAGCTAAAAAAATTCTCAAAGAGGATTTCGATGATCAGTTTGTCGAACTGCAGATGGATTACAAACTGCAGCTAACAACTCTTCAAGATCGCGTCGACAATGAGACCTCATTGAAGCTGTCCAAGCTCAACGCGAAGCTTGGCAAGACAGAGCGACTTTTAGCAAAGACGCAACGTGATCTCGATAGACTTAAGAACGAGTTGTCCGATCAGAAAGAGCTCGCCAAGGATGCGGTGTCGCAGATGAAGACAGCGCGTGAGTTGCGCTCAAAAGACTCTGCGGAAGTGAAGAGACTTCGTTTCGAATACGACACGGCCAAGCAAAATGGCGAAACCTTGTTTGTGCAATACAAGGCGCTTCTTGACCAACGCTCGGTGCTTTTCGACAGCATTGTTAAGCAGCTTGTCTTGCTTAAAAAGAAAGCGCCCAAGAAAGTTCCTAAGGATTTTTTAGCCCGCATCCAGCGGCTCATTCAGCGTATTCGAGACGTTGAAAAGATCAAACCTGGGGTCAAGAAACCGAAGTAGTCTAGGCACAATTGGCGCAAGTTTTCTAAGCTGCAAATGCGCGAAGCGACTCCATCTTTCCGGAGCCTTCATGATTCGGCCTAATTTTCGTGCCCTGTTCCTGCTCAAGCTCTTCATAGCCCTTTCAAGCGGCTGCAATTTAACGGCGAATTATGTGTTGGAGGAGAGACTTCAACAGAGCGTGGACTACATCGTGGTTGGAGCTCCAGCGCGGCTACAACTTCCTTGCGTTCAGGACTTCTTGAAGTTCAAGCAAGGTCAGGGCTTTCAAATACAAACCCTAAAGCTCGACCTCTCCAAGGATATGAGCGCCCGCTGTCTGAGTGTCCAAACTGAGTTGGCGAAACACAGCTCGACGCTGGATGCGTCCTCAGGCTATGTGCTCATTCTGGCCACTCCGGATGAGTTAACGATGGGCCCTTGGAAGTTTGAGGGTTTGGATCGCCCGCGGCTCTCTGATGTGCCTTATTTCCTTGGCAAGTCATGTCCTCCCGAGAAGGAGGTCGCTAAAGATGCCTGGGAGTGCTTGTTGGATGACGACTATGTCTGGGACACGGGGAGAATTCCCTACGACGACCCGAGTTTGTTGGCGACCATTTTCGATTCCACCAAGCGCTACTTCAAGAATGGCCGTGAGAAGCGGCGTGCAATGCTTGGGGCTGAGCGCTTTGCTGTCCCCTTCGATTCGTCCCTGATTCTGAACAGCGCCAAGAAGGAGTTAACAGAGCGGGGTTGGGAGGTCGTGCTCCATGGTCGTGACTGGCCCTATGATGTTGAATTAGGGCGAGAGGGAGTCGGGCGTCCGTATTGGCTTCGGGATGAAGAGTTTATGCGTTCCTGGGCGAAAACATCTCCACAGCTCGTCTATACCCTCTCCCATGGAGGGTCTCGTTCGATCGGTCGTTTCCTCATCGATCCAATCGTGCTTAGCCGTTTAAGTCATAAGTCTGAAAAAGGGAAGGCCATTGAAGGGACGCCGTACATAGCTAGGGAGACTCGCACGCGAATCTTTGAGCCGAAGGCCCCTGCGGTCCTTTTCTCAACCGGTTGTTTCTCCGGCTCTCCTCGCAGCACAGTTATTCGGGGCTTGTTTGAGAAGGGATGGTTGGCGGGTTTTGGCGGGTTCTTGGATTATTCGATTCCTTTGCCATTGGTGGCGGCCTTGAACTCGGAGGTGAACGTGGCGAAGTTTGCGGCTTCAAAGCTGCCAATGTCTCGGGTGATTCGTTTGATCCGTGAGGTTTATGTGGATCAGTCGAGTTATGACCCGTTTTATTGGATGGTGCCCTATGTTCGACGGTCGCTGATGACGAATTGTTTGGCGAGTATTTATTACGGTGATCCGTCCTTGAGTTACGATCTCAGGCCGGGCACGGGCGGTCCAAAGACGGATTCTTGTGATATTGCCCGTCGTTGAGCGGAGAACTTGGGGGAGTGTGAGTGGATCAGGGTCATTTGATGGAGCATGGGCATGATCATTCTGGGGATGATGGGGGCGGCCGAGGACGGAACTTTGCGTTGGGCTGTTTTGGGCTGATTCTGGTTTTGCTTTTGTCCTGTGTGTTTTGGTCGATGTATCTGTCTAGCCAGGTGAGTGGCTCAGAGCCATACAAGGGCGCTGTCGCACGGGCTGCGAAAAATTCGCGGGTTCTTGAGTTACTCGGCGAGGGCTTTGACGATGGCCTTCAGCGGGCTGTATCGGCGAATTCAGGGGAATCCTCGGTGGTGACCCTGGAGATCCGGCTGACGGGGTCAAAGGGTGTTGGAGTCTTGATGGTGGAGGGACGGAAAGAGGAGGACCGGTGGGTGTATGAACGCTTAGAGCTTGTTTTTGGTGAGGATAGGGTGAATTTGTTGGGTTCTTAGAAGGCCGTTGTCGCAGGCTTGGATCCTTGTCGCGCGACATGCGACAAGACCTTGATCCACACTCAGCGCTTGCTTCGCGCTTTAGCTCATGATTTATGGGCCTTCCTAGACGAAAAGTGTCTTTGTTTTTTGCTTTGGCTGTCTTCTTGCTCTCTGTGATTGTCATGGAGGGAGTTTGAGATGATGGATGGGATTCGTTGTGGAGGATTAACGAGGGAAGAGGCTATGTACCGTGTGTGCTCGTTGTTTTATGGGCATGTGGGGGTGATGCCAGAGGTCGAGTTGGTTTCGGGGGAGAGTGGAGGAAAGGAGTGTTGGTTGGGGATAGCGTTGGGGGGAGGAGTGTATTGGGAGCTTTGTATTTTGGGGGGAGAGTTGGAGTGGTCGTTGTTATTGAGAGATTTTTGAGGGATGTGTGAATAAAAAAAAGACTCATTGGCTTAACCAATGAGTCTTTTAGTGTTTTTTGACCCTACGGGGATTTGAACCCCGGTTGCAAGGATGAAAACCTTGAGTCCTAGACCTGACTAGACGATAGGGCCTTGTTTGCGTCAGTGGGGAGGATTATATGGCTTAAGAGAAAACGCGCAAGGGGCTTTTCTAAAAAAATAATCGACTTCTTTCTTTACGCTTGTTTTATGCCCTTTTCATCGGAATTGGGATATGCTGTCGGGCCGCTTTTTTTTTGAGCCCATACGAATTTGGGAGACAATGTCGAGTCTTCTCTGTTTGTGAGTTTTTAGATTCGCGTGGTTTTGTGTTTTGCTGAGCTTTTCGATTGTCGTTCTGTTTTTTATTGGGAGAATGGGACGCTCAAGAGACTGAATGAAGAATAATTAGAGGGATAAAGATGCAGAGACGCATGGCGTGCTTAGTAAGCGCAGGCTTGGTTTTAGCTTTGGTGTCTGGGGTTCCAGTAAGAAGCGTCTTCGCCTCCGAGAAGGATGTGAAGAAGAAGCTGCTTGGCTCTTTGAAAAAGAGGGACCGGACTGGGGCTGTGGAAGCTTTGAATGAGGCGGCGGCGCTTCCTGGAGATAAAGGCGCGAAGCTGATTCTATCGAAGGCGTTGCAGATTGGACTGCTCGGTCTGGTTGATGAGATTGTTGACGCTTTGGGTAAGGTTAACGATGCGAAGCCGGTTGTGAAGGCTGCGACCTCGCACAGAACTCCTGATGTGAGATATCTTTGTGTTCGTGCCTTGGCGGCTCATAAGACTCCTGAGGCCTTGGCAGCGTGCCAGAAGGCCCTCGGCGATAAGGCTGAAGTGGTGGCTGTGGCTGCGGTTCGTTCAACCCAGGCAAAGATGACGAAAGACATCGTGGACCAGTGGTTGAAGC
>JARGOJ010000627.1 GCA_029210225.1 Planctomycetota bacterium | reverse complement strand
CGCGTCCCGCCTCGCCGTCGATATCATTAAAAAGGGAACTGACAATGTGGGAGGCAAGCGATTGCTTGGCCTCGTCACAGAAGTCAGTAAGGACGATCTAGGACGAGCCCAATCAAAGCTTCGTGAGGTGCTCCGCCTTGGAAACGCTGATGCTCGGGTTCTCACCGCGCTCGCGGGCTTATGCGACAAAAACGAATCCGATCGCAAAGAGGTGAACAAGTTCCGAGAGCTTGCGCTGCTCGTTGAGCGGGACGTCTCGACGATTGAAGGAGATTTCTTGGCGCGGGCGATGGGAATCATCTCCCGTCCCCTTGTGCCAAACAATAAAGACAAAGAAGACCTCGAAGCTGGAAAGCAAATCAAAAAAGCCCGGGCAACCTTTGAGAAGACGCTGTTTCATAATCCACAAAATGTCCACGCGCTCACAGTGCTGGGACAGTTGGCGCTCGCCAGAGCAGACGTTGAGACTGGAAAGAAGTTCCTCGAAAGCGCTTGTTCTCTCAATCCACTTCATGCGCCAGCGTTCCTCGCCCGTTTGGAAATCAACAGTGGGAACAGAGGAGAGTTGAGCGGCGTGGTACCGACGGCGGTCGAGAAAGATCTTGCCGTGTTGAAGGCGCTGCTCCAGGTCGAGGACGACTCGGTCCCAGCGATGATTCGTGCGGCCGCCGAGATTAAGTTCCGTGAGAAGGGCTCGAAAGCGACCCCTGAAGATTTCAACGAAATCCTCTCCAAATACGACCTCATGCTCAGTTTCGAACCCGGCAACATGCTCTTGCTTGACCGGAAAGAAAAGTTGCTTAGTGAGTTCCGACGAAGCGTCATTAAGGACAAGGCTGCCTCTAAAAAGATAGCGCTCAGACGCGACGCTGTGAACGCACAGATGAAGTCCTTTAAGAAGAGCCGCCCTTCTTTATATGAGAGTTTGAAAGATCCTCTCGAAAGCCTCCGCAAGGGTTCTGGACGCTCACCGGATGAATTTTGGACTGGAACAAGAACTTGCCCACGGTTCTTCGTGCCTTGGGAGTGCTTAGCCCGGGCTTCACTTCTCAATAAGGACCTCGTCGGTAGCATTGCCGCACTCGCTCAGCTTTGTAACTTAAGCCCATCCCATAGCGATCTCTATCCACTCCTTCTGAAGCTGGCCAAGGAAAAAGGATCCATTCAAGCTCAAGCAACCATCGATCAAGTGAAGTCTATCCTGAAGAGAAAAGCTGAAATGACCGCTGATCACTTCTTGTCCAATACAATCGAGGCCATTGTTTACACCTGCGCTGTCGTCGCGAACAACGCGTCTCCGGAAAAGGCCGAGAACGCGATTCGTAAAGCCCTCAAAGAACGTCCTCTCCTTCCCCTGCTTCACGGCCTCGACGCGGCGGTCTTGCAGAGCAAGGATAAACTCTACGAGGCTTGTAAAGCGTTGGAGCTGGCTCACACTATCTGTGAGGGGCGACCAAACATCACTGTGGAGTTGGCGCGGATGCATCGACTCCTGGCCCAAAAGGATAAAGAGAAAAAGGGACCGAAGTTACGCGGTGATCGCGATATGATTCTACGGCTCTTAGCTATGGCAAAAAGATCGAGAGGCAAGGCCGACCCCAAGTGGGCGACTGAATTTGCCGCTCTGAAAAAGGACGCTCCTGAGCAATGGAAAGCTTACGAGCTACCTTGACTCTCGTTTTCCCTCAATATTTCAATTTCAATTAAGGTCTTATGTCCGCAAACCCGCCTCAAACATACTCCGACTTTGTCGAGCGCTTCCCTCAATTGGGAGAAGCCTGGGATCTCCTACGGGAAGGTGGCAAAAGCGCTGGTCCTCTCGATGAGCGTGCCCAGCTTCTTGTTAAGCTCGGAATCGCAATGGGGGCCCAGCGCACTGGCGCCGTGAGCTCCGCGACACGGAAAGCCCTAAAGGCTGGTGTGACAATGGAAGAGATTGAGCAAGTTGTTGCGCTCGCTGCCAGCACCATCGGAATGCCCGGCGCCGTCGCTGCCTTCCAATGGTCTCGAAACGCAGGGCGGAAGTCTTCATCCGAGAAAAACTCAACAGCGAGCTAATCCTCAGCTGTGCTTTGGCAATGTGTTAGGCAGCCTGATTTGAGTCAGGGCTGCCCTCTCTTCCTATTTCTATTTAGGATCCATGCCCAAGGTCTTCACCAAGAAGGCCCACTTATCAGCGACCTCTTCAATGAGCTTGCTTGTGGGTGTTCCCGCGCCATGGCCAGCGCTTGTTTCAATGCGAATGAGAACTGGATTCGAGCCCTTGTGAGCATGTTGCAAGGCCGCCGCGAATTTGAAGCTGTGAGAAGGAACGACGCGGTCATCCGTGTCTGCGGTGCTCACTAGGGTTGGGGGGTATTCTGTACCGGCCTTGAGGTTGTGATAGGGAGAATAGGCCAGCAAGGCTTCAAATTCTTCTTTATTGTCAGAGCTACCATAATCGTCAACCCAAAAGCGGCCGGCGGTAAACTTGTGGAAGCGCAACATATCCATGACTCCCACGGCGGGGAGGCAGGCGCCAAAAAGCTCTGGGCGCTGGGTCATGACTGCGCCAACAAGCAAACCTCCATTACTCCCGCCTTGAACGGCGAGCTTTGAGCTCTGGGTGAATTTCTTGTCAACCAGCCACTCGGCCGCAGCGATAAAGTCGTCGAAGACGTTCTGTTTTTGCAACTTGGTGCCGGCCTTGTGCCATTCTTCGCCATATTCGCCGCCACCTCGCAGGTTGGCGACGGCCAAGACCCCGCCGAGATCCATCCAGGCAATTCGACTGACAGAAAAGCCTGGAGTGAGTGGAATATCGAAGCCGCCATAGCCGTAGAGCAGAGTGGGATTCAGCCCGTCTTTCTTCAATCCCTTCTTGTAGGCCAGGAACATCGGCACTCGAGTTCCATCCTTACTCCGATAAAAGACCTGCTCGACAACATAATCGTCGGGGTTGATGCTGACCTTAGACTCGCGGAAGAGGCTGCTCTCACCAGTGATGATGTTGTAGCGATAAATGGCTGGAGGACGATTGAAACTGGAGTAGGTGTAAAAGGTTTCAGTGTCTGTGCGACGACCGCCAAAGCCAGAAGCAGTGCCGATTCCAGGGAGTTGGACGTCGCGGATGTATTGACCGCTGACGGTGTACATTTTTACTTGAGAGTGGGCATCTTTTAGATAGTTGCAGCACAACAAATTTCCAACCAGATCAACTGATCGCAGGGTTTCTTTGGCCTGGGGAACAATCTCCCGCCAGTTTTTCTTCTGTGGTTTCCTGAGATCAATGGCGATAACTCGACTGCGAGGCGCTTTGTAGTCGGTCTTAAAGAAGAAGATCGGTCCGTCAGAGCCAATGAACTGATAATCATTGTCAAAGTTATCAATGAGGTCTTCAGCCATGCCATATTGCTCGGCGAGATCGCGGCAAAGGACTCTGTGTTTACTGTCTGTGCCCTTCCAGACCGTGAGGACGAGGTAGCGCCCGTCATCGCTGATGTCCACGCCAAAGCCCCATTTAGGCTTGTCGGGGCGCTGATAAACCAAGACGTCGAGGTCCTGGGAACTCCCAGCGCGATGGTAGTAGATCTTTTGCCCGAGGTTGAGACCTTGAAACTTGGCGTCTTTCGAGGGCTTCGCGAAGCGACCATAAAAGAAGCCTTTTGAGTCGGGAGTCCAGGTTGCTCCGCTAAATTTCACCCATTCAATTTTGTCTTTGAGCTTCTTTTGATTTTTTAGATCGTAAATAAACCATGTATTCCAGTCGGAACCCGAATCGGCCACACCGTAGGCCATGAAGCGACCGTCTTTGCTAAACTCTAGGCCGCTTAGGGCTTTGGTTCCGTCTTCGGACCAGGTGTTTGGGTCGAGGACGACTTTGCCGTCGCCATCGAGCTTATCTACGGTATAGAGCACGGATTGATTTTGTAATCCGTCGTTCTTGAAGTAGTAATATTTATCCGCGACTTTGAAGGGCGAGCTGTAGCGCTCGTAATTCCAGAGCTTGGTCAGTCTCTGTTCAATCATTTCGCGTTGAGGAATGGTCTTTAGATAAGTGTTCGTGACTTTATTCTGCGCGGCCACCCAATCGGCGACTTCTTTGGACTCGCGGACATCGTCTTCGAGCCAACGGTAAGGGTCGCGGACGGTCTTGCCGTGGTAGCTGTCAACATGGTCGACGCGGCGGCTCTCTGGATAACTCAATGTCGATTCGTCGGCAAGCGATTGGCCCATGAACAGAACTCCTAAAAAGCTAAAGAATAGGCAGGTGACCCTGCGGCAGGTATTCCTGCGGGATGAAGCCACGTGAGAACCCCCAAGTTGACACTTCGTGAGAAGGGACGGGGGATATTTGACGGGGCCAGAGAATGACTGTCAAGAAGCGAAGGAGAAATCAGCGAGCTTGGGTGCGATGAGGACCTGGATGGGTGGCGGCGGGTGGAGGCTATCTGGTCAATCAATTAGCTGTTGTCCGGCTTATTATCGCGCTCCTGGGCACGGCTCTCAATCCAATTTAATATGCGATAAAATGTGCGTTGGGGAATGTTGAGCTCTTCGCTGGCTTTTTTGCGATTACCGTCATGGCGTTCGAGGGCTCGGGTCACGATGAGCTCTTTCAAATCGTCAAAGGTTTTGCCTTGGTCGAGCAAATCGCTAATCCCATCGTGATCATTCTTTAAGGGTAAGGCGAGGGGTTGGTTGCCTTCGTAGAGGGTGCCGTCGTTCGACATGATGGCGTTTGTCTCGACGGCGCGTTTCAGCTCGCGGACGTTGCCGTTCCATGGCTTCTGTTTGTAGTATTCAAGAGTCTCTTCGGGAACGGAATGGATGCTGAACTCTGGATTGCGCTTGTTCCAGTCGGCGATGAAGGCTCTGACGAGGCCTGGAATATCGTCTTTTCGTTCGCGAAGGGGAGGCAGGGAGACGATGAAGCCTTTGATTCGGTAGTAGAGGTCTTCTCGGAAGTCTCCCTTTTTGACCATCGCTTCGAGATCGCGATTGGTCGCGGCGATCAGCCGAAAGTCGCTGCGTCTTGGTTTTGTGTCCCCAATGCGGGTGAAGGCCTTGCTCTCCAAAACCCGGAGTAACTTAACCTGGATGGTGACGGGGATATCGCCGACCTCATCCAGGAAGAGGCTGCCATTATTGGCGGCTTCGATGAGTCCAATCTTATCGGTGACGGCGGTGGAGTGAGCGTTCTTGGCCCAGCCAAAGAGTTCGGCCTCGATGAGTGTCTCGGACAATGCTCCGGCGTGAACCTCAATAAATGGGCCCTTGGCGCGCTTGCTGTTGTCGTGAATGGCGCGGGCCGCGAGTTCTTTTCCGGTCCCGTTCTCCCCTAAAATCAAGACTTCAATGTCAGTTGGGGCGGCTCGTGAAAGTCGGGCCATGGTGACTTGCATCGCATGGGATTCCCCAATGACTCCTTGATACAAGAAATCTTTGGGGGGCATGAGGCTGCGAGTTGTTGGCAGCGGCAAGCGATCTTTGTGGAGCGCTTTCTGGAGGACCGTAGCAAGCTCTGCTTCGTTGACAGGGATAGAGAGGTAGGCTTGAGCGCCGAAGCTCATCGCGTCGACGCAGGCGCTCAGGTTCGGCTTTGCGGTGACAAATACGAACTGAGTGTTTGGCGCTTCTCGAAGAAGTTCAACGAGGCTTCCCCAGAGTGAGTTGGCGAATTCTTCTTCGCAGAC
>JARGOJ010000626.1 GCA_029210225.1 Planctomycetota bacterium | reverse complement strand
AAAGCCACTTCGTGCCTTTGACTCCCCCCACTTTCAGTGGTGGAGAGTAAGAGCGGAACGATTTTTCGGACAATGATCGCTAAGGCTAAGAGCTGCGCGTGTTAATTTGGGGAATTGCCGGATAATAAGGAAACCAAGTATTAGAAGCCGAACTTGTCGAATCACTCCTAGCCGATAAACTAGCGCGCATTTCCAGTAGCGGGCTCTAGGGGGGACGGCATACTTGCAAACTCGTGAAGAAGTGAATGGATGTGTCTCCCTTTGTTCGTTCTCTGTTAGTCGCCTATTTCAATAGCTGCACCCCCAGGCATGGGGTCTTGAATCTTAACCTTGCAGACTGTTGTGTAAACGGACGATTCCAGAGACGATTCTCTCTCCTCAAGGGCCGTGAACTGTTTTCCTTCTCGGAGACCAAAAGAGCTTGGGTTTGAAAGTGAATCTGGTTTTAGTATTAACCGGAGCGCGATCTCAACGGCTTTGGTGACCTCTGAATTCGAGTCATTTTTTAGCTGTTTCAATGCCGAAATGGTCTCGAATGCGTCCTGTCTCATTATTCCTAATGAGCGAACGGCGTTTAATCGCGTTGCGGGCTCTGAATGGGAGAGGGCTAGAACTAATTCAGGGATTGCGTTTTTTCCTATTTTCCCGAGGGCGACGGAGGCGGCGAATTGAAGTTCAGAATCAGAGCTTTCAAGGATCGTGATCAGATTAGGAATGGCCTCATGAGCCTCTTTTCCAATCAGGCTCAGGGCATAGGCAGCGTGTATTTGGACTTTGTCTTCAGTATGACGGAGCGCCGCCGATAAATCTGGGACGGCCTTCGCTCCGATTTTACCGAGAGCATAGGAAGCCATGAATCCCAGCTCGGTCTCTGAGTTCTCAAGGGCGCTGATGAGGTCGGGTATGGCTTTGTGAGCCTCTTTTCCAATCAAGCTCAGCGCGTAGGCAACATGGACTTTGACCTCAACATTCCTTTGATGAAGGGCCTCCGATAACTGCTTGATTTCATTCTTAGCAATGGTGCTCAGGGCCATAGAAACAATGTTTCTTAAGTCCCTATGGTCTTGCTCTAAGGCGGCGATTAAATCAGGGATGGCGGCTTTCGCACCTTTGCCGATTAAACTGAGGGCATGGGCAGCGTAGAGCCTGGCTTTGGGATCTTCGAGAGACTTCCTTAGTTGAGGAACAGCGGCTTTGCCTAATTTGCTTAGAGCTATTGAGGCGGTCAGGGCCACTTTGGGTTTTGAGTCGGCCAATTTTGCAATAAGGCCCTGAACCTTTTCATGAAGCAGGTCAGAAGTGCTTTGAGCGGATTTGGTTTGATCCTTTGGAGCGGGTTTCTTGGCGTATTTTTTCTCAATAATTGTTTTTTCAGAGCTTTCTTTGTCTTCAAGCTCAATTGTGGGCGGTTTTTGGACGCTCGGAGGCGATTTAGGCTGAGCAGCTTCCCGTCTTGTGCTTTGATCGTCTTTAGAATGGGAATCTGAGGCTAAGAAGTATTGAGCCCCGAAAATGATCGCTGAAACAAGGCCGAGAAACAAAAACAGAAACGGGATCAAAGTTTTGAACAAGGGTTGTTTTTCAATGGACTGATGTCTTTTAGGATCGGCCATATGATTGCTCGAAGGCATCCGCGATGCTCTAGTGCTCTGAATGGAACTTTGCCAGATAAGATAGAGCTCTAACAGCGCCCTCGTCACTTAAGTTCCCAATTTTTTAGCAATCTCCTTCTTTCATCGCTTAGTGACCGTCTCTCTCAACGTCGACCTTACCCCAGAAGTTCCGATAGAGATATACGAAGTATCCGGTCACCAAGAGCATGCCGGGGATCCACCAGGCGAGCCCTACTGTGAGTCCGTAATGGGTTGTCGCGGCCTGACTGATAGTCATGGACTGTTCAGGCTCCGTTCCCACCAAAACATAGGGATACATGCCAAAGGCGACGCTGAGCAACATACCCAGCAGGTAAAGACAAGAGTAGAGAAAGGCCGCTACCTCTCTCGTTTTTCTCAGGCTGACCTTAATCATGGCGAGGGCTCCCAAAGACAAGAGAGGGAGCAAGCAAACGACAGGATATTCGGACAAGCGCTCGTAGATATGAGGTTGAACCCACATAGAGACGCCGAGCAACAGGGGAGTCAGTAGGATCGAGGGCCACCAAAAACGATGAGCCCATTGGGTCGCTCGCGTGTTGAGCGCCCTCTCAGTCTTCATAGCCACCCAGAGGGCCCCGTGCATCGATATCACGAGGACAGCGCAGAGCGCAGTAAAGCTCGTATACCAATCAATGATGCCTGGCTCAGGACCCGTCTGGAAATTGGTCCAAAGAGGCAAGAAGAACCATTGATCCTTCCCTAACGGTACTCCTCGCACTAAATTGCCCAAAGCTAATCCCAAGGCGACAATTAATCCGAGGCTTGATAATTGAAAACAGCGATCCCAAATACTGACCCACATCTCATGCTTAATCTGTGAGCGAAACTCAATGGCGATGGCCCGGAACATGAGGAGCCAAAGGAGAATCATGAGGGGGAGGTAGAAGCCGCTGAAGGCAGAGGAGTAGAGGCTTGGAAAGGCAAAGAACAAGGTCCCGCCGCCGGCGACTAACCAGACTTCATTGCCATCCCAAACAGGACCAATAGAGACAATGATTTCATTCTTCTCAGCCTCTGTCTTGGCCGCGAGCATTTGAATGATCGCCGCGCCAAAGTCAAAGCCATCCAAGACGATGTACATACTGATCATAAAGCAGACAAAGATAAACCACAGCGTCTCCATCATCCTTCCTCGCTCTTCTCTGTCTCTGAGTTTTGAGAACCTTGAGGGATTGTGTCTGGGGTCTTGTCTTTTGCCCCGTGCTTTTCAGGGGCGACAGGTCCCTTCATAATGGCCTTATTCATGAGTAATAAAAAGAGCATTGTCAGCAGGCTATACATGCCCATAAAACCAAGTAAAGTGAAGAGCGTATTGCCTCCAGAGACCATGGGAGAGGCGCCGTCCTTCGTTTTTAGTAGACCATAGACAAGCCAGGGTTGACGGCCTAACTCCGCAGTCAGCCACCCCGCTGTATTGGCAATGTAGGGAAAGGGAATGGAGAATAAGAAGATCCACATCAGCCAACGGCAATTGTAGAGGCTTCCTTTATAGAGCTTGAAGCTTGCCAAGCTCATGAGGGCAATAAATAGGGTGCCGAGGCCGACCATTATGTGATAGGAGTAAAAGAGCAAGGGTATGTTATCGGGCCACTCCTCTTTCTCGAATTGATCAAGCCCTTTAACTTCGGCTCCCCAACGTTGGTAGGTCAATATACTGAGCATTTGAGGGATAACAATTGGATTGTCCAGGCGCTGCTTATCGACGTCGGGCTGACCAATAATGGCGAGGCCAGCGCCTTGTTCTGTCTCGAACAAGCCCTCCATGGCGGCGAGGGTTGCAGGTTGGTGCTTGGCGACCATCTTGCCCTGCATATCTCCGCTTGGAAAGACTTGGAAAACGCAGGCGATTGTGCCGGTAATAATGGAGATCTTGAGAAAGCGTTGAGCCTCTTCTTTGTGTCGTCCCAATAATTGATAAAAGGCTCCGACTCCCGCGACAACGAAGCTCGCGGTCACGACGCTGCCGCTCATCGTGTGCAGATATTGCCAGAAAGCCCAGGGATTGAGGAGAAGGGCCCAGTAACTTTTTAAGACGATGATGCCATCGGGCTGGACGGTGTATCCGACGGGGTTTTGCATCCAGGCGTTGGTGCAAACAATAAAGTACCCCGAGAGCCAGGAGCCGAGACAGACCATGAAGGCTGAGAACCAGTGAGCCTTGGGACTAAGGCGTTTTTCACCATAGAGAAAGAGGCCCAGGAAAGCAGATTCTAAGAAGAAGGCGAAGACCCCCTCCATGGCTAAAGTTTGCCCGATGACCCCACCGGTTTTCTTTGAGAACATGGCCCAGTTTGTGCCAAACTGAAACTCCATAGGAATGCCAGTGATGACACCAAGAGTGAAGTTTATGGCGAAAATCTTGACCCAAAAGCGCGCTGCAGCGTGGTAATGAGCATCCTTGTTTTTTAGGGCGAGGCTCTTGAAAATGACAATGATGAGCGCGAGCCCCATCGTGAGCTGGGGAAAGAGATAGTGATAGGTAATTGTGAACGCAAACTGAAGTCGATGCATGGTCAAAGCGTCGCTCATGGGGTCCTTTTCCTCTTCTGCTAGAAGACTGGACGGATTCGTTGAGACAAGGAATATCAAAGAAAAGCGGCTGAGTCTAGAGAAGGAATTCCTTCAGCGATGTTGCATTTCTTAAGCAACAATCGATCGGAATTGTTGCAACGGATTTCGTGAATTGTTTTATAGGGATTCCAATGAGATGATTAAAATGAATCTGTATCACTGGCCGGGAGTTAGTCTCCTGCCCCAGCGCCCTTTCTTGCACCCGGAACATTTGATGAAGACAATGGATGCAAAGAGCTATTCAAGAGACGATTGGGATTTGTGGCGTGGTGGGAGACCCGTATGAAAATTGGACGAGGCCTTGAGCTTTCACTCTGGCGAGCCATCCCTGGCGTTCTTCTCACAATACTGGCTTTGTTTCTAAGCCAGTATTACGACGATGGAGTCACTGTCGAGCGTGGCCTGCTCACTTCTGAAGATAAGAGTCTGACTGTCCCGGTGATATGGGTTCAAGGCCAGGAGAGTCCTGAGACCGCGCCCACGGCTATTCTTGGTCATGGTCTTGTCTCCTCCAAAGAGACAATGCTCTGCCTCGCAGAGCGTTTGGCTCGGGCTGGATTTCGTTGCATCTGCCTTGACTTCCCTGGTCATGGCGCCTCAGACATTGCTATGAGAGGCCAGGATGCGAGCCTGAGCATTGAAGTCGCCGCCATGGCCCTGACTGGAAAGCGGGCTCCAGAGATTCCTATCGACCTCTACATCGGTCATAGCCGGGGAGGGAGCATTGGCAGCGAGGCTATTGCGAAACGGCGGATGAAGGCTCGGCTCTTTGTGGCCCTGGGTTCTTTTGCTACGCCAAAGCGCTCCCAGGGTGAAGGGATGCTCTATGTGACCGGGCGTTATGATTTCCTCGCGACCCCCGAGGATATTGAGGCTTTGAAGACTGGTGATAAGAAGATTGAAGTCATCATTTCAGAGAGCGCGGATCACGTGACGGAAGTGTGGGATCCTGGCTCTGTTGATGGCTGCGCGAATTGGGCCCTTGAAAAATTGGGGCGTCCTAAGACTGGGCGATCATGGAATTGGATTTGCCGCGCTTTGGGCTCGGTCCTATTGTTATTGGGAGCATTGCTGCTCTCTTTGAGTCTCTCGAAAGCCCCAGAATCTATAAATAACTGGGGAGCGGGTCTTATCGCAGTGTTCACTGCAGGGCTTTACTTTTTAGCGCTTTCTTTAGGAATTGGTCGAAGCTTCATGGGATTAGGGCCGACGCTTCGCCAGCTCCCTTTTATTTTTGCTTCAAGCCTCGGCTTCTTTATCCTCAGCTATCTTTTGGCATTGATCGCCCGACGATACAAGCCAGAGAGTGCTTACAGCGCCGCCATGGGTCAGAGCGGCTTAGTTTATCTGAGCGTCATTTTCGCTCTCTGTTTATTTTTGCAGGGTAAGAGCCTGCCGGGTTTATTAATAGGAATTCTCGCGTTGATATTGCTCAGTCATTTAATCGTCAGC
>JARGOJ010000625.1 GCA_029210225.1 Planctomycetota bacterium | reverse complement strand
TTTATGGCTCGTTGGAATACAGATTTGCCGGGGTGCAGCGGCCACATCCACCAAAGCTTAGTCAATGATGCCGGAGAGAATTGTTTTTACTCTAAGGACGATCCAGATAGCATGAGCGACTTGTTTCGCAGTTATTTAGCGGGGCAAATGGCGTGTCTGCCAGATATCTTGCCGATGCTCGCGCCGACTGTAAACAGTTTTAAGCGTTTAGTTGAGGGCTTCTGGGCGCCAACTAAAGTGACCTGGGGCATTGATAATCGCACTGTCGCATTGCGGGTCATAGCCGGAGGAAAGTCGACAAGATTGGAGACCCGTGTTGGAGGCGCTGATATCAATGGATATCTGGGTATCTCAGCGTGTTTGGCGGCGGGGCTCTATGGAATTGAAAACAAGCTTGAATTGACGGATAAAGCTATTCAGGGCAACGGCTACGAAGCGGAAAATTGTGTTCGATTGCCAGGAAGCCTAAAAGAGGCTGCCACGCGCATGGGAGCGGAGTCGAGCCTGGCGAGGACCCTGTTTGGGAATGACTTTGTCGATCACTTTGTCGGAACCCGTCTCTGGGAAGCCAAGCAATACGCCCAGTCTGTCACCGATTGGGAACTCAAGCGGTACTTCGAGATTATTTGAAACACTGAAGTGAAGGATAATTAGACTATGTCAATTTACGGATTTAGTTTTCCAACAGACATTCGCTTTGGTCCAGGGACACGCCATGAAGTGGGACCTAGCTTGGACTCAAAGGGTGTGACTCGCCCGCTTATAGTGATTGATAAGGCGCTGCTCGGGATTCCAGTCTTTCAAGAGCTGGTCGAGGAATTGAAAACCGGGCGTGAAGCCGGTGTTTTTAGTGACTTCCGCAGTAATCCATTAATTGATGATGTGACCAAAGGGGTTGAAGCCTTTCACGGCCATAAAGCAGATAGTCTCGTCGCGATTGGGGGCGGCGTGGCCATGGATGTCGCGAAGGCGATGGCGTTGATGGTTAATCATCCGGGTTCCCTCATGGAATACGAAGACGGTCTTCCAAATGGTCGCCCGGTGGATCAAGAAATCCCTTACTTGGTGGCTGTCCCAACGACTTCTGGTACGGGGAGCGAAGTAGGCCGGAGTACTGTGATATCGACAATGGATAAGGTGAAGAAGGTCTTCTTTGATCCGAAGTTACTTCCTCAGAGAGTCTTTGCCGACCCTGAGGTGACCGTCGGTCTACCCGCGTCGATCACCGCTGCCACCGGCATGGATGCCTTGACGCATTGCGTTGAGGCCTATCTGTCGAAGGGCTTTCATCCCCTCTGCGATGCGATTGCGCTTCATGGCGTGACCATGATCGCGAAGGCCTTGCCAAAAGCCGTTAAAAATGGCGCTGATTTAGAAGCTAGAGGTCAGATGCTGGCTGGAGCGATGATGGGCGCGATCGCTTTTCAAAAGGGCCTGGGCGTCTGTCACTCTTTGGCTCACGCGCTCTCTCAAATCTGTGAAACCCATCACGGCTTGGCGAATGGAGTTTTGCTCCCTGCAGCGATGCGCTTCAATTCAGATGTCGTTCCGCAAAGATTGGCGGACCTCGCGAGAGCAGCGGGCTTAAAGGACGAGAGCGCTGAGTCATTTATCCGTTGGATTGAAGAGCTTAAAACCGAAATTGGGATTCCAAAGTCTCTCAAAGATATCAATGTAAGCGCTGATCAGCTTGATACTCTGGCCGATGCAGCGATTCTCGATGCCTGCCATCAGTGCAATCCTAAAGACTGTCATCGCGATCAATTGCGCGCTATCTATCAGGATGCATTCGGCGGATAGCTTGAAGAGAGCGGAAAGCACGATTCCCAGAAGTGAAGCCCGCACCAAATCCAGGGTTGGTGTGGAGTGATTTCAGTGAGATGGGCAGGCGAGGCGCTGGAGCGTTGGTCCAGGGAGGCGAGATTCTCCCGAAAGTGAAGGCCCTCACCTCAATCCTCTCCCAGCGGGAGAGCAAGTAAATTTGTTTCTTTGTTGATTGCGTTTAACCGAATCAGGCCAGAAAACCTTCACTTTGAATACGACAAAGGCCTCGCCGAACGTGACTGAACTCGGTGGAAGGTGTAGGGAGATTCCAGTTGGTGGCGCAGGAGAGGCGCTGGCCGTTCAGTGGTGCCGCCAGGCGGAATTTCCAAAAAGGACGCTCCCACTAAGTCCGGTGGAAGGGGTAGGGTGATTCCAGTTGGTGGCGCAGGAGAGGCGCTGGCCGTCCGGCCGCGCAGCGACGAGCACTCCAAATGGGAGCACCCTACCCCTTCCTCCCCGTCCGGCCGTGCGGCGACGAGTACTCCAAATGGGAGCACCCTACGCCTTCCTCCCTAGTCGGGGGAGCGCCAATGCCAAGCCTTTGGTTTTGTGAAGCATGTGATACCTGCTTTACTCAGGGTGAGTCCGACCCCCGAGTGGCCGCGGCCAGACCAGGGTAGGCGCGTGCTGACGCGATCGCAGCAGTTCCAGTAGACGGTGCCGCAGTTGATTTGATTGAGAATGACTTCTGCGCGGGTTCCGCTGTTGCAGTAGACACCGGCGGTCAGTCCGTATTCGGTGTCGGACATAAGGCGCGTTGCGTCTTCGTCGGAGGCGACGCTTTGTATGCCGACAACGGGTCCAAAGCTCTCTTCGCGCATTATCTTCATGGAGTGATCAACGTTTGCGAGAACGGTCGGGTCAAAGTAGTTGCCCGGACGGTCGAGGCGCTTCCCGGTTCCCAAGACTAATTTGGCGCCTTTATCGAGGGCATCCTGCACTTGGTCTTCGAGGACATCCAGTTGTTCTTTACGGGTGAGGGGACCGATTAAGGTCTTGTCTTCTTTGGGATCGCCGACGGAATAAGACTCTATGAGATCACAAAACTCTTCAATGAAGTCGTCACAAATGGACTCGTGGACGTAAATGCGCTCGACCGCACAGCAGCTTTGACCGCTGTTGTAAAAGGCGCCTTCAGCAATGCCCTCGGCCGCGACTTGATAATCGACATCGTCGCAGACGTAAATGGGATCTTTTCCGCCGAGTTCAAGTTGAACTTTGATCATCTTGCTCGCCGCAGCGCTCGCTATCTTGGAGCCTGTGGCGAAGGATCCGGTAAAGAAGACACCGTCGATCGGTTGTTCAAGGATCTCCGCGCCAATCGCACCATCACCGACGATTGTTTGAAAGAGGTGATCTGGGAGGCCAGCTTCTTTGAGCAGCGCTTCCATTTCCAAACCAGACAGCACGGTGAACTCCGACGCTTTGTAGAGAACAGCGTTTCCAGTGAGGAGAGCGGGAACGTAGACATTGGCGCCGATGAAATAGGGATAATTCCAGGCGGAAATATTGGCGATGACACCCAGGGGTTCGTGGGTGATTCCTTCTTGCATGCGATGCTTTGGATCTTCGAAGACAAGCTCTTCGGCGATGAGGCTCTTACAATTCTCGGTAAAGAAATCGACGCGAATCTTCGTCGCACGAATTTCAGATTTCGATTGCTGTAAGGGCTTTCCCATCTCGTCAGTGAGAATTTCCGCGAGGCTCTCATGCTTTTCAACGAGGAGCTTGCCAAATCGATCAAGGATTTCGATGCGCTCACTGACATCCTGTTTAGCCCATGATTTTTGGGCTTCTTTGGCCGCTTCGAAGGCTTTTTTGACGTCATCGGAGCTGTGTTGAGGAACTTCACGAATGGTCTCGCCCGTCGTTGGATTCACGACCGTCAGCATCTTTGTCTCTACCACCAAATCTCTCCTCGTATTTTCTGAACGGGACGTCCTGGATCTTGGATTGGCCAGCATTTTAGACAATTGTTAATCCTAGGGTGAAGGAAATGTTTGAATTCTGTGACACTCTCGAAGTACCACAAGAAATTTTGTCCGTTGGCGAAGGTGGTCTTTGGCTCGTTCGGGGTCGGTGTGTGACAGAATTGACGCTGTAGACCTTGCGAATGCTTGTCCTAAGAGCTATGGGCGAGCTTTGGTAGGCCGAAAAGCGCGAATTTCCTGCGATCGTTTTTATTTTGGGAAGCGGCGATCTTTCTATTTTGTTCCCCAAAGAGCGCATGGCTTCCTAAAATACGGGGGCTTATGCACTTTACTTGGGAAGGTAAGGGAGAGAATCAATGAGTGACCAGGAAAGTTTCTTCAATAGACGAGAGCTCCTCAAAGCCGGAGGCGCCGGCCTCGTCGGTATGACCTTGGGAAAGTTTATGTCAGGGGGCCAAGCCTTCGCTGACCCTAGCTCGACCGGCAAGGCCAAGAAGGCGGAGCCAAAAGCGCAGTCGATCATTCATATCTTTCTCCCTGGAGGTATGGCGAGCCAGGAAACATGGGATCCCAAACCCTTTGCTCCTATCGAATATCGTGGTGAGATCAAGGCGATCAAGACCAAGCTCACTGGCGTTCGCTTAGGCTCTCTTATGCCCAAGACCGCACAGATTGCCGATAAAATCACCCTTTGCCGAGCTATGACTCACGGTGAGGCCGATCACGATCGCGGCACTCACAACATGTTCACCGGTCATCGCCCCAGCCCAGCGATCCTCTTTGCGAGCATCGGGAGCGTCATTGGTAATAACTTTGGGTCGCGAAATAACCTTCCCCCCTATATCTGCGTGCCCTTTCAACCTAATAAGTTTGCAGGCTCCGGCTACCTGAGTTCTGCGACCGCGCCGTTCTCCCTCGGCGGAGATCCGGCCCGTGGCGATTTCAAAGTCCGCGACTTGAATCGCCCAAAAGGCGTTGACGCCGAACGTTTTGAACGCCGAAAGAAGCTCCTTGAGGCCGTTAATAAAGAGTTCGCTGGTAAGCGCAAAGACGCCAATATCGAAGCGATGGATAAGTTCTATCAACACGCTTATAAACTCATTAACTCCAAGAAGGCGCGGGAAGCTTTCAACATTAAGGCCGAGTCCAAGAAGATGCGGGACGGCTACGGTCGCAACACCGCTGGCCAACGCATGCTCATGGCGCGGCGCCTTGTTGAATCGGGGGCTCGCTTCGTTTCCATGACCTACGGTGGTTGGGATATGCACGACCGGATCACCCGCGGGATGAAGCGCCTTGTTCCCGCGTTCGATCAAGCTTTTGCAGCGCTGATTCGCGACTTGGACGCCCGGGATATGCTGAAGTCAACCCTCGTGATGGTGACGTCCGAGTTCGGCCGTACGCCAAAGATTAACAAGACTGGTGGACGCGATCACTGGCCGAAGGTCTTTAGCATTGCGATGGCTGGAGGCGGTATTAAACGTGGCTTTGTCTATGGTTCAACCGATGCAACCGCCGTCGAACCTCAAGAAGATGCCTTGAAGGTCGAAGATTGGGCGCACACTGTTTATCACCTCGCTGGCATGGACGCTGATAAGAAGCTCCCCGGCCCGGCAAAGCGCCCGATTCCTATCGTTGATTCCGGAAAAATTGTCCGCGAACTCTTGGCGTGAGTGAGCGACTCGAATCAGTCGCGACGAGCTTGAAAGACAATCCAAAGAATCTGTCCCGAGATTCAATGGGTGATATTCCAGCCTTGTCCCCGTGGGCTGAGTTTAAGCAATTGTGGCCCTTGGCTTTGCCTCTGGCGTTAGTTCAGCTCGGCGAGAATATGCTTGGGCTGGTGGATACGGCCGTGGTCGGACGCCTAGGCAAAGTTGAGCTAGGCGCGACTGGCCTTGGCAACGCATTGTTTTTCGGAACGGCTATCTTTGGGATCGGACTCATGCGGGGTCTCGATC
>JARGOJ010000624.1:1943-5717 GCA_029210225.1 Planctomycetota bacterium | reverse complement strand
AGAGTTACATCATTGTGCGTAGAGGGGATTGCTAAATCCGAAGACGAGAGCAAATACACCCGCAACAAGTACTTGTTGGCGCATACAACCTTCTTTCTTTCAGTGATAGTATTCTTAAAATCTTCGACTTATCAATTAAACACAAAGTACATAAAAAGAAGACCTAAATTTTTCAATCCAGGCCTTCTTTTTCAATTTCTCAACACCAGATTAAACTGAAGCGGAAGTCACTCCCGCCAGCATCTCCAGGCGTTTAGCGACCTCCATGGCCGCGTCGGGACATCCAATCGCTCGACTGTGACGCGCTAATTCTTCTAACTGACGCCCCGTCGAGAGGCATTCAGCGATCTCATCGAAGGTCCCCATTCCAAGGTCGGTTTGCTCACGAATCAATGCCCCAGCACCCAGAGACCTTGCGTTGGCTCTTTGGTGATCGTCCACGGCGTGAGGGTAGGGGACAGCAATACTCGGCAATCCAGCCGCCGTCACCTCCGCCAATGTCGCGCCCCCAGCGCGGCAAAAGACTAAATCACTCGCCGCATAAAGCGGCCCCATATCAGCGCGAAAAGGGAAGACCGCATGAGCCACTCCAGCCCTTTCGTAAACACGGTTCAAGCTACGAGCAGAGTCTCCACTACCAGCCAGGTGAATAATGCTAAAGCGAGGCCGACGCACTGTTTCAAAAACTTGCTCAGCCCAATCATTCAATGGCTTGGCTCCCTGGCTCCCACCCACAATTAACAAGACTGGCTTGCTAAGGGGTAAGCCCAGCTCTCGTCGGGCCTCATCCTGAGAAAGCGTCGCCAGGGCTTGTTTGCGCACGGGAGTCCCTGTCCGAACAGCGCGCTCGGGTTTTCTCAGCATAGTCTCAGTGCCAGCCCACTGAATATAAATGTCCTTAGCTCCCCCAGAGAGCAAGCGATTGGCCCGGCCAGGGACGCGATTGGGCTCGAAGAGGGCATAGGGAATGTTCAGCAACCGCGCCGCAACAACTCCAGGCACTTGACCATAGCCACCAAGTCCAAGAACAACATGAGGACGAAAACGCTTGATCGCGCTGAAGGCTTTCGCCAGCCCCTTCGCGGCCCCACCGAGAAGCCCAGGAAGGCTCCTCAGACGCCTATCCATGCGGGTTGGCGCCGCGACCTCATAAGGCAGACCGGCTCCCTCAAGGAGCTTTCTCTCGACGGCTCGCCCGGTTCCGAGGAAGAGCACCTCCGTCTTTGGATCTCGTTCTTTGAGAGCTTCCACAACCGCCATGGCGGGGCAGATATGACCGCCGGTTCCGCCTCCGGCAAACAAAACGCGTAATCCTTCATTCTTTTCAAAGACCATTGGTGACCTCTCCCCCGTTGACTAAAGACAGTGTGTCTGGGCTTGTTGGCTTGGCGTCAGGGCGCAATTTTCGGCGTCCAGCCATAGCAATGTTGACTAAAATTCCAAGGGAGGCCGCGCAGATACATAATGACGACCCTCCAAACGAGATAAGCGGCAATGCGATTCCCTTGGGAGGAATAGTCCCTGTCGCCACCGAGATATTGATGACTGTTTGAAAACCGATGAACAAGGTCAGTCCTAAAGCGACAAAGAATGAAAAGCGATCTTTCGCCCTCATGACGGCGGCGAAGCCAAAGAAGAGCAAGAGCGCGAATAACAAGATTACTCCCGAAGCCCCAACAAAGCCCAATTCCTCACCAACCAACGCAAAGATATAGTCGGTGTGAATCTCGGGGAGGAACATGCGCTTTTGACGACTGGCTCCCAATCCCTGACCAAAGAGGCCTCCTGATCCCAAAGCAATGGTCGCTTGAATCGGTTGATAATTGACGCCATTAGGATCGGCGTTTGGGTCGAAGAAAGCCCCCAAGCGAGCTCGCACGTGGTCACCTTTGAGCATGACCAGAGCAATCACTGCCAGCACACCAGGAACCGCCGTGATCGCCAAGTGCTTTAATTTTGCACCAGCGACAAAGACCATTATCATTCCGACACCAATAAGCAGCGCGGCAGAACCAAAGTCGGGCTCAACAATGACTAGCCCAACGATCAATAGAATCGGGGCGATGACTTTTAAGTAACCCTCTTTGAAGAGGTTTAACTTGTCGCGGCGCAGTTCAATGGACTTCGCCACCATAATAATCATGGCAATCTTGGCAATCTCAGAAGGCTGAATGTTCATGCCTCCCAAAGAAATCCAGCGCCTGGCTCCCCCGACTGCTTTCCCAAGCGGCGTCAGGACGGCGACCAATAAGAGACAACAGAAGGCGAATATGGGGGTCGCGTATTTCTTGAGGAGGCTCACGTCGGTGGAACGCGCAATGATAAAGACAATACCGGCTAAGATAGCCCAGAGAATTTGACGGCGCAGAAAGATGGTGGCGTCGTTTTTAAGATCCATGCGGATCGACGAAGACGAGTAGACCATGACAATGCCGAGGGCGAGGAGCGTCATAGCCATAATAGTGATCCCGTCAGCAGGACTGACAGGGAGCCAGTCCTTCTTTAATTTCGGGAGCTTTATGGCTGGTTTTTCTTGGACAGCGATCGCGCCGCTGTCCTTATTGCTTGAGATTCCAAACATACTGAGCCTGCCTCTCAACGCATTTTCAATGTGGTTAAAGCAATGAGAGCCAAGAAGGCCGCGATAATCCAGAAGCGCTGCACAACCTTCGTTTCTTTCCAGCCACTGAATTCAAAGTGGTGGTGAAGAGGAGCGCACTTCAACAAGCGCTTGCGAGTCGCCTTGAAGTATCCAACTTGAAGAATCACAGAGAGGGCTTCGGCAACAAAGATTCCCCCGGCGCAGACAAGCAACAAGTCGTGCTTCGTCATGAGAGCGATCAATCCAATGGATCCACCGAGGGGCAAAGATCCGGTGTCACCCATAAAGATCTCAGCGGGGTGGCAGTTGTACCAAAGGAATCCAGCGCAGGCACCGGCCAGAGAGGCGCAGACAACGCTCACTTCACCCACACCAGGCACATAGGGAATACCCAGGTAAGCCGACCAGTCAGCGCGACCGGAAACATAGGCAAGAATCGTATAAACAAGGACCACAAAAATCGTGCACCCGGCCGCCAAGCCGTCCAATCCATCCGTGAGGTTCACCGCATTCGACGAGCCCACCATGACGAGGAGAACGAAAAGAATGAACAATGGCGCGCCTAACTGAATTTTCCAATCCTTAAAGAACGGAGGATAAACCGTTGAGCCTTGGACAAGATTGGAGCTGGTCTCTTGGTCGCATTCGCATTGCCCAGAGAGAGGCTGTTTCACTAGAGGCGCCGGCAACTCATGCTTACATTGAACGACGGGCTTGTGATCACTCGCGAAGGCTTGCGGTAAGAAACCGTCTTTATCTCCTTGAAATTGAACAAGTAAAACTCCGGCGACGATCGCGGTGCCCGCTTGCCAGAGGAGTTTTTGGCGAGGAGTCAAGCCGCTGTGTTTGTTCGCGCCGAAGGTCTTCACGTAGTCATCAACGAAGCCACAAAGGCCGAGGGAGACAATCACTGCGAGGACGAGGAGAACATAGAAATTTGTGAGGCTTGACCAGAGAAGAATAGAGACGAAGCCAGCAATGAGAATGGCGAGGCCGCCAAGGATAGGAGTGTCGCGCTTGCCTTCGTGCAATTCATTGAGCGTATTGGAGTCGCTCTTGTCCTTGCGATCACTAAACTTCAGTCTTTGAGAGAGCTTTGCGACCATGGGAATTAAAAATAAAGTCAGAATAAAAGTCGTGATCGCTGAGGCTCCAATGCGGAACGACAGATA
>JARGOJ010000624.1:0-1933 GCA_029210225.1 Planctomycetota bacterium | reverse complement strand
GCGCGCTACATTAACCCCAGGAATGATATCGTTGAACCACATTAAAAAATTCGCAAGCACAGTTATACCCCCTTAAAAACCAAAAACTAAACACTCCCCAGATCAGGCAACAGACAAAACGGGCTCCGTCGCCGAAGTACGCTGACAAAGATCACTCACAACCAATTCAAGACCCACTCCTCGCGAGCCCTTGACTAGAACAGCGGTCCCCTCTTCGCAATGAAGAAGAGGACTGAAGCGGGCTTCTTCCGCTGTCTTGTATACTTTCACTTGGCTCGGCTCGAAGCCAAGGCGCAGCGCCTCCCGAGCAATCCACTGGGCGTCTTCGCCGACAGTGACCAAGGCACTCACTCCGTACCGAACAGCCAGACGTCCAATGGCGCGGTGATAGCTCGCGCTGTCTTCTCCAAGCTCAAGCATCGACCCGAGCACTGCGACGCGTTTTTTGTCGGAGGCAAAGACTGTAAAGGTCTCTAGGGCAGCTCTCATCGAGGTTGGATTCGCGTTGTAGCAATCGTCGAGGATCGTCTGGCTGGCGGTGCGAACCACATTGAGGCGGCCGGGAGTGGCGCGAAAACGGGAGATATTCTCAACGACTTTCGCTGCAGGAACGCCACACTCCATGGCAATGGCATAAGCCATAAGCGCTGTGCGAAGGTTGTGAATTCCTGGCGTTGACAGCGACAACTCAAGGCCTCGTTGTAGACGCATGACAGCGCGGGAGCCAGGCTCGGCGGTCACTGAAGTTGTGGGCAGTCCGTACCAATCGCAGTCATCTTGAAAGCCAACGGTGTAAACCGTCTTGTCAGGGCTGAACTCGCGCAGAGAGGCAGCCATGGCACGGCAGCGAATGTCGTCACCATTGAAGAAGGCGGTTCCCCCAGGGCGCAGGTGGCGGAGCATCGAGGCCTTTTCCTTGGCGACTTCTGCCAAAGAGTTCAAACCCTGGAGGTGAGAGAAGCCAATGCTGGTGTGAACAGTGACATCTGGGCGAGCGATCGCGGACAGGGTTTCGATCTCACCAGGGGCGTTGGTGCCAATCTCAACAATCACAATCTCACTGGAGCGTGAGGCAGAGAGGAGAGTGAGGGGAACACCAATCTCATTATTATAAGAGCGCGGCGCTTTGACGACTTCGCGAAGCCCTTCTAACGCGGTGAAGAGCATGTCCTTGGTGGTTGTCTTACCCACCGAGCCCGTGATGCCAATCACTTTGGCGGGGAGGGTGTCACGATAGGCGGACGCGAGGCGAGCCAAGGCAGCGGTGCTATCGTCGACGAGGAGGACCGGGCCGCCCCAAGAGCGCTCGTGGTCACCCGCTGAGACAGTCACAACGGCGGCGGAAGCGCCCTGCTCAAAGGCTTGATCGATAAAGCGACGACCATCGAAGTTCTCGCCTTGCAGGGCAAAGAAGAGATGGCCTTTGTCAACCTGGCGGCTATCTGTGGTGACTTCCGTGATGAGTTTCTCACGAGAGCTGCCCACACGCTGCGCTCCAATAACTTCTTCAATCCAACCTAAATTCAACGGATCCATGACCACCTCCTCAGCCGACCTTTGACAATGCCCATTCCGGGTTCTCTTTTTTCTTCGGAGTCGTGCTATCCTTGCCTGAAGATGATGCTCCCATAGGAAAAAAGGTTTTTTCAAAGTCCGCCTCTGAAAGGCTTTAGAGTCCGGCGAAGAAAGCTGCCTCATGAGCGACCCACGAGATCTTGAAGCCCTGAAGGAAGCCCATGTCCGAGGTTGGATATCGAGGGAGCAAGGACGTTTTTGCTTCTCTCAATCCCAAGCTCAACAACGCTCTCCCTTGGAGCTCGCGGTCGAGTGTTCCTACCTGACAACGAGCCAAGTCCATCAGCTACGACCCCCTAGCCAAGTGGCGTCTCAGGTCAGCCAAGCCAAAAGTCGGGGGCCACAAGTGGGGCAGGTC
>JARGOJ010000623.1:5496-5718 GCA_029210225.1 Planctomycetota bacterium | reverse complement strand
AGTCTTTAAGTAACTAAGAATCAACGCGTTCGGATAAGTGGTACTTGAAGTCTGCTCAAAACAACCGTGAGGCTCACGAATCAAATTTTCAATCCCATCGAGGCTTTCAACTAACGGGTTTGTAGAGATCTTCACGATCACCCGACGTAGGCGGCTCTCAGCGAGCGTGAAATCGATCGGAACGGTCGCTTCCCGGGAGTTCGAAGACAATTCACCCGAACG
>JARGOJ010000623.1:0-5463 GCA_029210225.1 Planctomycetota bacterium | reverse complement strand
ACTTCAAAGTCCCGAACGCTCATCGGCCAAATCACTGTATCGTAGACCAATTTTTTGGACTGGGCACTCGAAGCGTCCCGCACTGAGCAGTGAAATTGATACTCTCCGGCTTTGGTCAATCGAGCCGTGAAGAATCGAGTTTGGGATGAGCTAGCCTTGAGGGTCAAGGTCTTCTGGGGCAAGGGTGAAAGCAGCTCGAACCAATCTTCTGTTTTCAATCCTAAAATGACTTGCTTGCTCCGATTGGAGTCATTTCTAATCGTCACTCCGACTCGACATTCATCACCCTCTCGTAGGAATGCTGGAGCGCGAAGCTCCAAAGACATGTCCTTCTTAGTGACGACTGAGCACTCTCGGTGGGCCACGGCGCCCTGCTGAGAGGATGCTAGAACATCAATTTGCCAAGTCGTGAGAGAGTCAGCCACTGCAAATTTGACGGTCGCCTCACCGTTTTCATCCGTCAAAACAAGGGGCGAATAGTAGAGGGTTTCTGGAAAATACTTACGAAGAGATTGATCCCCGCCACCAGCGTCAGACTTTTCCTTACTGAGATCTTTGGTAACGATTGGACCGAATTCTTCCTGATACACTTGTCCGCCCAGGGAGATCTCTTTTAAGTTAGATAACGCACCTCGCCTTAAGGACCTAGATTTAGCAGATAAGAGAGTTGGTGATAAGAGAGAGAAGCAAGTGCAGCCCATTACCGCGACGAAGAGTATGAGTAATATCATTGAACTGCGCCTGTATGCAAAGACGACGAAGGTGGCGACTGCCGCGATGACAAGCGCAATAAGAGTGGCGATGAAGAGGACAAAAGCAATTCTCGAAATCCGCTCCCTCAAGGTCCTCGCTCTCAATTCATTCAAGGGCGCCGTGTTTCCGAAGACTCGCCGGGTCGTCGGGAATTGACCACCGGATAAAGCCTGCATTGCTAACTCCGAGCATGGCCCGGCATAAAGCGCGCTCTGCGCATACGGACGTTTCAGCCGTCCGGTGATATTCCCACCAAAGCGAAACTGGCTGAGCTTCTCTTGGAATGGGAAAAGTCCATTCAGCGAGCGGAGGGCGCCGTCCACAGCCTGTATACAAAGAGCTGTAGGCGCTTTGCTCCCCTTGACCCGAGCGGTCAATTGCAATGGTGCCCCAGGCGATAAAACCTGCTTCGACGTTTCGAGAGACAACTGAAGCTGCTCGGATGCTTGAACAATAATGCGGCGCTTCGCTTTATAGAAATCATCCTCAACGGCCATTACAGCGACAACACTGTAGATACCCGGCTCCCCAGGCATCCCAATCTCTCCTTCAGCCACACCATTCTGAGTCTTAAATGAATGGCGAGAAATCAGTTCACCATCTTTTTCAATTAGAAAAAGAACCTTTTCGGAAGCGCTACCAAGAATCGTCGGATTGACTCGAAGGCTTATTTTCTCCTTATCTCCCGGTTTTGTGACATAGTTCGAGCAACGAAGGATTCCGGCGCTCAGAAAGTCGACAACGATTCCGACCTTGTTTTCCACAAACAGGCCTTCACTCCAGCCTTGTAGATGAAAGGCCATAGTCCGTTCGGGGACAATCTCAAAGCTGGCGAAGCCCGATTCATCCGTTTCAATTTTTCTTGGACTCTCATTGAATTCTGTTCTGAAAGAAACTTGGCCTCGCACTGGGGTCCCCCCAGGTCCAGTCAATTGCACGAATATTTGATTGGAAATCTCGGGAACCAACGAGCCCCCCTCCGCCATGGCGATCACATGAAGAGCTTGCTTGCTCGCGTAGATCACCGCCATCGATCGGCTAACTTCCCCGCTTTGACCCGTTAACTCCGCTTCAATAAAGAGCCGCTGCTCGCCAAATTCCCCTAGAGAAAAGCTCTCCGCCAAGCTCAATGAATCCTCGGAACTCCATGATTTAGGATTGGAGTTTCGTTGAATATCTAAGGTCGACCCGAAGCTATCCTTGAGAGTCAAAGTATAAGACGCTGGCCGCAAAGGCATACCGTTCGCCCGCCGCCCCTGCACGGAAACCTGAACGGCTTCTCCCGGCGCGATAGAAATTTTCCTCGGAACAACGACAGCACGAAAACTCGGGAGGCGATAGTTCTTAATTCTTAGCTTCTGAGAACCGAGTAATACCGAACCCTGCGCGGTGAGTAGTCGGAGAACATAGCGCCCCTCAGGGACGGATTTCTTGGTGGTCAGTTCGGAAAAGCACACTCCGTAAGCATTGGTCTTCGTATTAACAAAGTTAATTCTCGTGTTCTCGGCGTTCAGCAGTTCGAACTTGACCGGGCTGTTTGTCATCACTTGTCCTGAGTGGCTCTTGTAAAGCCCACGAACTTGAATGCTCTCTCCTGGTTGATAGAGCAACTTGTCACTTGTGAGTAAGGCACTCCCCAGATTTGGAGACCCCGTGACTCCCAGGGAAAATTGGAGGTCTTCGTCAATCGCCGAGCCATTACATCGAATCCTTACTGCCAGCTCTCCCGCTTGCGCCTTTTCCGACACCTTCAATGTGAGAGTCGCCGAACCCGATTCATCTGTAACACCGTGGATTCGGTCGTCCTCGCCGTGCGTATTTTGTAGGCTCAAGGTCAACGAAGCACCGCTCACCGGCTCCTTGCTGGATTCGTCGACAACCGTGACCATGTAGCTCACCATCTGCCCCGGCGCGGCTTCGTGGGGACCGACAAAGCGTAGTTCTCGGCGTCGGATGAAGGCTTCTGGAAAGCAGGTAAACACAACGATGGAGCAAAGTACAGCCGCAGCTAGGGCTTTACATAGTTTTTTTCTATTCAACATGAGCTTCACCTTTCACCGAGGACGGGGCTGGAGAAGGTCGGTATCTTGCCCTCTTCATAACGAATTTCACCGGCTTGATTAATAAGATAGAACCGGCCCTTGGAGTCGGAGTCCACTTCGGGGACAGCCACGACCCACCATTCGTGGGGATCCTCACCATCCCAATAAGCCTGATAAACATAGCCATTGCCTGTCCCCAAACCCAAATCGTAGTCGATGTGTCCTGATTGGCTAAGCCGCTCTAATAGGTCGAAGCGAATCCAAGTTTCCGGAGTGCCTTGAATATCTTGTTGTACGACGGGGCGGTGCAACTTAGGCGCTCGCCTTCGCTCACCACTCGAGACGAAAAAGCAGAGCACCGCGATCAATGGCCAGACAACGATGACTGATCTTAAGAAGACACTCTTAAGGGGTCTCAATCTCCTCTGATCAATAACTGGCAGAACACCCTCTTGCTTGCGTAGTTCTTTTGTGACGTTCTCGACGAGGTTTTTGGGAGGAGGGTCCTGCAAGAAATGTTGTCGCAGAATTCCAGCGACCTCAAAATTTTCTTGTCCTTCACCAGCACCGGCATTGCTATTGTTTTTGTCGTTATTTTTCATATGTGGCTGCCTCCCCGAGGATGGGTTTCAAACGTCGTTCGAGGTTTTTCAACGCTCGGTGAATCAAGCTTGAGACGGTCCCTGTTTTGAGGCCGAGCTGCGCGCCGATTTCGCGATAGCTGAGTTGTTCTAAGTAGCGCAGCGTAATCACCGCGCTCGATGAATCGTCGAGCTCGGCAAGCGCTGTACTGATAAGTGAGGAGCGTTCGCCGTCTTCGACGGAGGCGACTAAGGTCGACACCCCTTTCTCGTGACTGGGGTCCGGGATTTCGTCGACGAGCTTCGTCGTTTTCTCCAACTTGCGCTTCGCTCGACGCGCATGCTCATGGAGAATGTTCTTGGCGATACCAAAAACAAAGCCTCTAAATGCGCTCGGGTCCCGGAGCGACGACAGATTAAAAAAGGCGGTTACAAAGACCTTCTGAAGCACATCTTCAGCCTTGCCTGAGTCGCGCTCTCGTTGCCGTATATACGCCCATATCACGCCTTTGTGACGTTCCATCAGCGCCGCATAAGCGACTTCGTCTTTTTTAGTTAAGGTTCTAAGAACCAAGGATTTATCGGTCGTCATAGAAGCTAGTGCGCGCTCGCTTTACTTTTGTTGCAGAAAACTTGAAAAGTTCTTCATAGTTCGTCTCTCTAGCTTGAGGAGACTTGCCTCGGCGCCGGATTGAATCGCATTTCAAGAACCTGTAGTCCGCGATGGTATGATCCGGGGCATGACTTCGGAGGGGCTCTTCGCCCCACTTTTCAATCTTTCATCGAATGGCTCGCTGATTCTGAACTCAAGGTCGAATTCGTCGTCATCTCTATTAATCGTAGAGTCAGAAATACGGGAATTGTGAGAGGCCCCATACATGTCGAAAACGAAGACTAAGTCAAAAACGAGCCCTAAAGGGAACGGACAGACCCTCGTCGATCAGGCCACGATTGATTTCATCAAGGCCATCCGGGAGAGAGTTGCGACGGTTGTCGTCGGGCAAGAGGTGGTCGTCGAAAGACTCTTGATTGCACTTTTTACTGGAGGTCACGTCCTATTGCAAGGCGTGCCAGGCATCGCGAAGACCCTTTTAGCCTCAACTCTGTCCAAGGCCATCGATCTCCAATTTAGTCGTGTGCAGTTCACGATCGACTTGTTGCCCTCCGATATTCTCGGTTCGGAGATTCTAGATCAGCGAACGAACGAGTTTGAAGTCAACAAGGGTCCTATTTTCACGAACCTCTTGCTCGCCGACGAGATCAACCGTGCGGCTCCAAAAGTTCAGGGAGCTTTGCTTGAAGCCATGCAGGAGCGGAAGGTCACGATCGCCAAGAACACCTTCACCCTCCCGGCGCCGTTTCTGGTTATTGCCACACAAAACCCCGTTGAGCAGGCTGGAACCTTTGAGTTGCCGGAAGCGCAGCTTGACCGCTTCATGCTCATGCACCGCCTCAGCTACCCGAACGCCAGCGAAGAGAAAGAGATCCTCCGTAGGAACGCGAAGCTTGGTGTCAAGAAGTCCGCTAAGGGCGCCATAGCGATGACCGAATTCGATACGATCGACGACAAGCCTGTCGGTTCTTCGGATCAATTGGTGAAAGCCATGGAGGCTGTTCACTCTGTTCATGTAAGCGATGCTTTCATCAATCATGTTGTCGAGATCGTCGGCCGCACCCGTAGCCATCCAAGCATTGAATTAGGTTGTAGTCCACGGGCCGGAATCGCTCTAATTAAGTCTTCGAGAGCCCGCGCTTTGATCCATGGCCGGGACTATGTGATTCCCGATGATCTCTTCGCCCTCGCCGAAGATGCACTCCTCCACCGCATCCGCTTGAAATACGAGGCTCTCGCTGATGGTCTCGATGGCGCGACCGTTTTACAAGGTCTTCTGAATGAATCCGACCAGCGCGTCGCAGGCGTATAGGAGATCCATTGGAAGCATATCTAGAGAGTTGTGACTCTCTCGATTCGAGACAGTTCTTCATTGCCGTGAAGCGACTCGCGGACAGCCTGAATTATGGCGCGGACCGCTCCCAGTTTCTCGGTGCGGGCATTGAATATGTCCAGTCCCGACAGTATCAATGGG
>JARGOJ010000622.1 GCA_029210225.1 Planctomycetota bacterium | reverse complement strand
GGAGCAGGCCAAATTGACAATCCCCGGCGACGTCGAGAGCATTATCCACCAGCTCTTTAACGATCAGTCCGGGTAGCTTCGAGCGATCGACGCCCGCCTTCTGACAAAGTGTTGTGAGCGACCGAAACAAAGCCCAGTCGGGGCGCTCAAGGAGTTCTGTGGATTCCAAAAACCTGCGTGTCCATCCTATTTCAATGCCTCCTGTAAATTCTTACAGGAATGACAACGATGATAGCAATTATAAGGATGAAAGGTTGATGAAGGCCTTATCTTCCAAAGCGATAGATCGACAAAATATCGCTGTGGTCGTCGGTCCATGGTCGCAGATCGGGACTTGGCTTGACTTCACGCCAACGCTTATCTTTCCGAAAGTTCCCGAGGCAATTTTTTTCTCGCCCAAGTATGACCCAGTGAGATCGCGTGCAACCTCGTTGTCGATCGGCGTCAGCGAGGGTCATTTCTTTTTGAGCCAAGATATCCAAACCCAATGACGCTGCTTGAACCGCGACGAGGGCCTCAAGATCGAGGTGTTGATTTGAGATATGAAGAAGGAGCAAACCGCCTTTCTTTAAATGATTCAAGTAGATCTCGAAGGCTTCTCGGGTCAGTAAATGGGCGGGAACAGACCCAGAGCTAAAGACATCCAGTGCGATCAGGTCGAAGGCCTGCTTCTCTGGCAGTCGTGAGAACTCCAGGCGAGCGTCCCCAAGCTTTATCTCAAGCTCGCCTTGGGCTTTTTCGAGGAAGTGAAAATAGCGAGTGTCCTTAGCGATCCCGATGACCTTCGGGTCGATTTCAAAGAAGATCCACCTCTGCCCCGAACGACTATAGGCGGCCAAAGAACCAACCCCCAAGCCAAATACGGCAATGTCCTCCCTGCCTTTTAGATTGCTGAAAACCTGACCGGCAGGCCCCGACTTGTGATAGTAGGCGAGCGCCTCGCCATGCTTCTCTGGGTCGAGAGACTGGCGACCATGAACGGTGTTCCCATGAAGCAAGACCACGGTTTGTGAGCTCTTCTCGGTGAGAATTCTGTGCAGACCGAAAAAGCTTCGTTGGCTCTCCTGAATACCTGCCATGGGTCCTGGGGCAAAGGCACCAATTCCAAGCAGCAAGAGCAATGAGAAGAACGCTGATCCCCTTGAGAGAAACTCTGCCGACCATGTCAGAGCACCGAGTAGAGCGCAGCCGACGAGCACGAAGGCCCAGTTGTTCAGGAAGATTGCGCCGCTCCAGCAAAAGAGCAAGAGACCAAGAATCATACTAAGCACCATGAGCTGGGCGCGCTTCTTCAGGGTCCCGTCCCCCTCTGCTTGCCAGAGCACGAGGATGGCGAAGACAAGTCCCAGGGGATATTCCAAGAGGCTCGGAAAGAGCAACGGCGCCAATAGAGAGCAAAGCACTCCACCAAAGAAGCCTCCCAGGGACAGCACGAAGTAGTATTCCGTGAGAGAGCTAGGATCGGGGCGGTCGTATGCGAGATCCTTGTGTATCAATGCCATAGCGATTCCTACAGCGACACATTGGAAAGTGAGAATAACTCCCAAGTAAACTTTGGGAATCGGTAGGTTCGGGAGGGCAAGCAGGAGAACAAAGACCAAAGAAATAGGAGCCGTTTTTCGCGCTGCTCCCTCAAGAGATCCCCACTCAAGCTGAGAAAAGGCCAGGATGAAGCTGAGTAAGTAAAGCAGAAGAGGAATGGTCCACAGCAGGGGAACGGACGCCAGGTCGGAGGTCAATTGAACGGTAAGTCCGTAGAGCAAAAAGGCCGGAATACTCGACCACAAGAACCAACGCCCGCGTTGTTTCCAGCCAATGCCTGTCTTTGTTTCCAGCGACTCAATCGGGGCCTTGGGCTTGACCTTAAATGCAGTCCAGATCATGGCGAGAAAGAGACAGCACATACAGAGAATGAAGGCCCCCGACCAAAGTGTGGCTCGCTGTTCAAGGCTTAGAAAACGGTCGAGGACCAAGGGTTCGAGGACAAGCGCGACTACGCTCCCACCGTTGCTGGCAGCGTAGAGCCAGTACGGATCGCCATCAGGTTTCAAGAGGCTTTGCCAGTGCTGAATGAGCCCCGAGGTCGCGCCGAGAACAAAGAAGCTCGCCCCACAGCTAAGTAGCAGGATCAGCATGACCTGGAGGGACGGATCGGCGAAGCCCCAAGAATGGGCGGAGCTTTCGGAGACGGGTAGGCACGCCGCGGAAGCCAAGAGGCAGAGGCTGTGAACGATCAACTGCTTCTTGAGTGAGAACAAGGTTCTCAAAGCATGGGCATAGCAGTACGACAGGCAAAGCAAGCCCTGAAAGAAGACAATCGACGACAGCCACAGCGCTGGGGCTCCCCCAAATTCAGGGAGCAGCAAGCGGGCCATAAGAAATTGTATTGAGAACAGCAGGAAGGCGCTGAGGGCCATCGTCAGGGAGAAGAATGAGGTCATAAAGCCACACTATAATGGGTCTTAATCGGAGAGCAAACGCTCGCTCTCACGGATTCCAGGGACCCATTGGAACTCGGCTCTTGTTTTTCGATGACGAAAGCGAGGAATCATGATCTCTTTTCCGTCGAATTCAAAGCTCATGGCGGGGATAGGATCGAAGTCCGGCCCAATCTTCTTGTGAAGTAAATCGATGAGTTTCAGACGCTCCCTGGGGCTGCGAGCTGCCCAAACCTTCAGCGCGTTCACCTCAACCCCAGCGCGAATAATCGGCTCTTTGGAATCTCGTTCCAAGAGTACTTTCGATTGTTCCTTTCCATCCTCCTTGCCCGACCCCGGCACTGGCGCAAACAACCACAAAACACTGTTCAGAAGAGTTCCGATCACGAGCACTACGGCGGCGACGAGGACCGGATACCAACGATTTCGTTTATTCTTCCGTGGGGGTTCGACCTTGCCATCTTGAAGTCTGGCAAAGACCTCACTCATTTTGGGACGATAGCTGCTGTGCTTCTTAAGGCAACCGAGGACAAGATCGTCGAGCCAGCGAGGAACCTCCGGATTGAGAGACGACGGCGCCGGAGGATTTTGTTCGAGCAAGGCCTCAAGAATATCGATGATCGAAGCGCCCAAGAACGGCGGCTGACCGGTTAAAGCAAAGAAGAGACTCACTCCGTAGGCCCAGACATCCGAGGGCGTGCCTACCACTCCAAATTCGTCGGCGCGAACTTGCTCGGGGCTAATAAAGAACGGTGTGCCACGGACAAACTCGGCGCTGGCGCGAGTCACATCCTGGGTAAATCCAGCGATCGACGATTGAGACCCTGAAAGATCTTTTGAGTTTTTGGTGACAAGTCCAAAATCGATGAGCACCGGCCGTTCGGTGCCTTTTTCGATGAGGATGTTTGCTGGCTTTACGTCGCGGTGGACAATTCCTCGAGAGTGGCAATAACCCAAGGCGCTAGCGATCTCTGAATATTTTTGAATGACCCAATCGAGCGCCGGCAAGTTCTTTTTGTCTTGGATCGCGGCCTCAACAACATCCTGAAGGTCTTCCCCTTCGATCAACTCCATCACAATGTAGGACGTGTTGTTTTGATGACCGTAGTCGAGAATGCGGACAATATTGGGGTGTTCAAGTTGGGCCAGGACCTTTGCTTCGCGCTCAAATCGAAGCTTATCCTCAGCGCTTGGGTCTTCACTGAGAATTGTTTTGATCGCGACCGCGTGGCCGAGCTTGCGATGCCGAGCTTCGAAAATCTCACCCATCGCGCCTTGGCTTAACTTCTTGACGATCTCGTAATCGCCAAAGACCTGCCGCGGAGCTTCCCGCACCGCTTCTCGGGAGGAGTTTTTCTTGGCGAGGAGCCTATTGGCGGCGATGGGGACGGTGTCTCGGGCGTCATCATCTGACGATGCGAATTGCTCAAGGCGAGCTGATTCAACCCGATCCTGAGCATATCTCCTCGACGATGGCCGCCTGGCTGGAGTGTTTAGCGCGGTGTTTCGACGGGTTGGGACTTGATCGATACTCATTGAGTCAAAGTTGGGATCAAAGGTCGTGGGAAATAGGGAGTCCCCAGATTCTGATTTGTTGGCGTTCGCTTTATCGGAGCGAGACTTTGCAACAAGTTGCTCTAACTCGTTCATCATGCTTCCGGTCGCCAAAACCGTATCTTCTCGATCTTCAGGGAGGGTGACTTTCCCAGACCCAGCGAGGACCGCTTTGCCCGAGCCTGAGAGGACCGTCTCACCAGATTCGGTAGGCCGAATGACCGGCCCGGTTCGCGCTTTTTGAGCGTTTTCGACGAGTTGTTCTAACTCGTCCATCATTGCGACCGTGCCTTCTCGACTCTCATCGTTGAGAACTGCAGTTCCTTCGTTACTGTCGTCTATGAGCGCGGTGGTGTCGTCATCCTGAAATGCGACGATCGTTGCTTCCTCAAGCTCCTCGGATTGATCTCGAGTAATGAGGTGATTGGCAATCAGAATTTTGGAGAGATCAGTGTTGTCTTCACTAGGCAGCGCGCCTAACATTTCCGGGCTAATCAGCTTGCGATGGAGCAACCACCGAACCTGAAACGCGTAAACGGACCTCTCTGACACGTCCTCCAAAACCATAATCCCACGTCGTTATTATTTTGAATGTAGGAAAGGAATCATAAGGGGATATTCGACATAAGTAACATCGCCCTATTTCAGTCTAGCGTCTCCTTGAGAACTTTGCTCCCCTTCCCTCACATCTTTTCTAAAACTTACAATCCGAGGTCGGTCTAAGACACGAAAAGCAAGCTAACCCCTACAAAGGCCACCACAGCGCCAACCCATGCTCGGATGCTCACCGTCTCCTTTTCGAAAATGATGCTCAGAGGAATCACCCAAATCGGGCTCGTCGCCATCAAAGTTCCGGCGATGCCCAACTCGGTCTTCAAGCCCGCAACTAAAGAGAGCCAGACCCCAATAAAGGGTCCCACAAAGGACCCAAAGATCATGATTTTCAAGCGCCCGCCAAAGAGCAATCCACGACAAATAGGCCCGCCCTTCCCCCTCAAAAGAATAACAGCCCAAATGGCAATGGTCGCAACGAGCATCCTCGTCAGAGTTGCAGCTAAGGGGTCAACAGGCTTCAAGCCTAGCTCCGCGGATCCAAGCATCGCAACCTTGGCGACAACAATTCCGATGGCCTGACCTAAAACCCCAACTAGGGCGCAGACAAAACCAAAGAGCCGCATCCTCGATGAGGTTCCGTCCTCGCTCAGGGCCTCCTTATCATCAGGGCTCGGGCAACTGGAAACCACCTCTTCCACGGGTTCGCACTCGTCCTTTCTGCGCCGCTCAAGCGCAACCCAGGTCACCGAGCCCATGGTCAATGTCATACCGATGATTGATCCCGTTGAGAGTTTCTCCCCCAACACAAAAAAGCCGAGAACAGCGGCCACGGCTGGCCAGAGTGACATCATGAGCATGCCGAGTCGCGGCCCAATAATCAGATAGCTGTGAAACAAGGCTGCATCACCCAGGGCCAATCCAATCAAGCCTGAGAGTGAGAGCATGAAGAGCGGGTAGGAGTCCATCTCCCACGGCCATGGTCCGACCCCAGAGATCAACATGTGACTCGATAGAAAAAAGACGGCGTGGAGAAGCCGAGAACCGTTCACGGCTTCGGAGCCGAGGTCCCGTCCCGCCTTAGAATAGGCAATCGCGGTCATCGCCCAACAAACAGCGGCTCCCAACGCCGCGCTTTCACCTAAATAAGGCATTCCCTAAACTCCCCGCGCCGTTC
>JARGOJ010000621.1 GCA_029210225.1 Planctomycetota bacterium | reverse complement strand
TAGAAGCTTAGTAAGAGGGAAAAGACCACAATCGCGGTACCGTCATTGAGCAGCGACTCCCCCTCAATAAGCAATCCAAGGCGTTTAGGCGCCCCCAGATCTCTGAGCAGGGCGACCACAGCAACGGGGTCGGTCGCGCTAATCAACGATCCAAAAATCAAGCAAGGCAGAAGACTCCAGCCCCAATTCCCTGAGGTCAGCGCCAACATCGCAAAGCCTGTCGCCGCAGTCGCAACGAGCAGCACTGGCAGCGCGAGCACCATGACGGTGGAGAGGCTGCGCTGGAAACTGTGTACTTCCAAGGAATAGGCGGACTCGAAGATGAGGATCGGGAGAAAAATGAAGATGATTAAGTCGGGAGAAATTGTTTCGGGGTGAGTCAGCTGCGTCAGCAAGCCTAGATATTGCGGGTCGATGTGGTCCAAGGAGTAGCCGACGACCATGCCAACGACCATGACCGCTATGGTGTACGGCCACTTGAAGTAGTTGGAGAGCATCCGAACCGCCGCCCCAATAACGAGGATGAAGCAGATTACCTCAATGACGAGGAATTCGAGCCCGTGTTCCATAACTACCCCTGAGTGAGTCGTTGAAGTTCAATCCGGGCGGCTGGGCTCGCCATAAATATGATGTGGAGCCCAGACGCGATCTTTGTTTCGTCTTCGGGAGCGAAATGCCATTCACTGTCAGCTTTGCGAAAGGCCAAGACAAGCAAATCTTTAATTTTCCGGTCTTTAAGATCCCCTAAGCACGAGTCGGCGACCTCGCTGCCCTCCATGACCTCAACGGACTCGACTCTGAGGTTCTTTTTTTGCTCGCGGAGCATCAAATCCAAGTAAGAAACCGCCATCGGGCGAGCGAGCTCCGAAACCATTCTGAGCCCGCCAATGCGATTCGGCGAAACCACCGAGTCGGCTCCAGCCTTACGGATCTTTGAAACCACGCGCTCATCAATACATCGGCAGATGATTCGAATGTCCGGGCGAAGAAGTCGAGCCGAAACGGTCACGATGAAGTTGTCTTTGTCGTTGCTAAGACAAGCGACGATCCCGGACGCTCGGTCGATGCCCCCGGCCATCAGGCAATCGTCATCCGTCGCGTCGCCAATGACAGTTGGAAACTCTTGGTCAAATCGCTCGAAGAGCTCGATGATCCTTTGTTCGTCGGTATCAACTAGGACAAAGGAGCGCTTGGTCGAGATCAACTCTTGAATGATATGTTGACCTGTTGATCCCCCACCGCAAACAATCGTGTGGTCATTGAGTTTACTGATCGCCTTGGCCATTCTTCGACTCCAAAGGATGTGTTGCATGTGGCCTTCCACGACAAAGGCCGTGGCGCTCGTAAAGAAGTTAAGAAAGGCTCCGACGCCGCCGAGGAGTAAGAGAGTAGTAAAAAGGCGGCCTACGTTGTTGTTCGTGAGGTCAATAACCTCACCGTACCCAACAGTGGTCAACGTTATCACGGTCATATAGACCGCATCAAAGACGCTGTAATCTTCTCCTCCCAAGACAGAATATCCCACGACGCCGACCACGAAGGTGAGCGCGACGAGGAGAGAGGACCGGTAGAGCGCGGCGAAAGCGTCGCGGGGTATTGGCCGGCCCCGAGCTTGGCTGTTCCTGAGACTCATAGTTTGCTTTTTCGTCCGAAGCGGAACTGACTACGTTTTTTATAACAGTACAAGTGAAAACCCGGACACTGGCCCGGGCTCAACCTCTCTTTTGTTGATCAATGGATCCTTTAGATCTTCGAGGTGCTTCGTTTGCGCTTTCTTCCCGTGGCCATTTCAGGCGCTGTGGGTCGCATGTATACAGGTGTTAGGCTGAGAGCGTCGTCAAGACGACCTCGTTGGTAGAGCCGAGAACCAAGTTGTCCAATTTTCTCAACGTCCGGCCAAACTTGCGTGTCAACGACCTCAACGTTCTTGGCATTTTTGCCGAAGACTTGGCGAATGGTGTTAGCGGCGTTGCCGACCAGGGTCACTTGGTCGTCGCCAATTTTTTCAGCCAATTTGACGGGTGAAATGATACCTGGAGAGAAGACGAGGCGCCACGCCATAAGGTTTGTAGCAGGGTCTTTGACACGATCGAAGATTGAGGCATAGACTTCGCCTTTCCGAGCGTCGATCACGGTCACGACCTTTTCGCTTCCCTCAGGTGCTTCTTCGGCGAGGGCGTTCATACTTGAGACTCCAACGAGTGGACGTTGCCAACCGAAAGCGAGTCCCTTAGCGGCCGCCAAGCCAACGCGGATCCCAGTGTAAGAGCCAGGACCGATATCGACAGTGATCATGTCGGGAGGCACGTCGTGAGACAAGCCCGCCTCTTTCATGACTTTATCTATCGCCGGTGTGAGTCGGGCGCCCAACTGCCCTTGAGTTTGGAACTCAATCTTCGATGTCAAACGGCCAGAAGCAATGATCGCAACCCCTCCCACAGGGCCGGCTGTTTCAATGGCGAGAACAATCATGGTGTAACCTTTATTAATCCGTTGTTATAGGGACATAACCCAAGCCTCAGAGCGTGTTCAGCCGTTCCGAGGGCGCTTGCCCCAAATCCTACCTGCCTCGATTATTTAGAAGTGGTTATGAGCGCTGCGCCCCATTTCCCCTTAGTGAGCAGCGCTTTCTTCCACAGTATTTATATCGGCGGAGAATCGAGGTTTGAGTAGAACCAACTGCGGCAATTTTTCGCCCGTTGCCAATGACTCTTTACAACTCTTACAGCATAGTTAAGAAACCCGGGGTCTCAATCAAATCGTAAGACCGCAACCTCAAAACAACGTGTCACGCAACCCCATCAATCCCCCATAAATCAATGCTTCAAGAGGCGAGCGAAGCCCAAATCCGGTCTCATTTCGGCGTCAAAAAAATCTTAATTCCTCCGATTTCGTCCAAGGAAGTTCCATCGTCCTCGTGACCCTGTTTCACCAAGAAGGCAACACAGAGGATATGATGGGTGGAACAAGTCTCAACCTATCTCATTACGATCTGGAGGATCCTCCCTGTGCTTACGTGGCTGGCTATCATTATGTTCTTCGGGTTCATATTCTCGATCGCGGCAGCCATTAAGATGAATGCACCAAGCGGGATCGAAAAAGCTCGGGAAGCGCTCGAACAAGGGCGCCTGAAAGAAGCTGAAAAACGCTTCCGAGTCTTGGCCAGAACCCTGCGCTATGGTCGTCAACACGAGCAAGCCTACTATGGCTGGGCTCAGGCGCTCGAACAACTCGATAAGATCAGCGAAGCCGTCGACGTCTACGATAAATACCTCTACAACTACGAACGCACCGGTCGCGGAACAAGGCGGATTCTCGAACGCATTCGCTCACGCCGCGACTTGCTACTCCGAGAAGCTCAAAATACACAATCTCGCTCCATCTCCGAAAACGTCGCGAGAGGAGTGCTGGTCAAACGTGAGCCACAGATAAAAATCAGGGGGACAAGCGAGGACGCGCCTCGCATTCAAGTTCGAGAAAAGCCGACAACGAACGAACTGCAGGAAGTCTTCGGGTCCGAGTCGTCCATCACCTCCGTTGACGAGGACGTCGTGCCGATTTACACCGAGCACCAACCAGAAAACTCCAACCAGCTCCTCGACAAATATCTCCTCTCTGACAAACTTGGAGAAGGCGGTTTTGGAGAGGTCTACCAAGCCTACCTACCTGTTGCCATCAAAGTCGCGAAGAACCCAGAGCTCGTTGAAAATCTCAAGCGTCTTGGTGTTCTGCAGAGCAAGGTGAAAAGTCCACGCATTGTTGCCCCCATTGAGGTCAACCTCGACCACGATCCTCCCTACGTCGTCATGGAACACATCGACGGGCCCAACATGCGTCACCTACTTAGGGCCCACGACGGCTTGCCTCCAGCGGACGCTGTGCATGTGTTAAAGGAGATTGCGCTTGGCCTCCATGATGCCCATAAGGCGGGCGTCCTCCACCTCGATCTAAAGCCAGAGAACGTTATTCTCAGCGCCGATGGCGAGATAAAAATCACCGACTTTGAGCTTGGGAAGGACCAGAGCGAAGCCGCCCGACTCCGCATGTCTCACTCGCTGGCAAGCGTCAATGATGAATCCGTCCAGGGCACTGTCGCTTACATGTCTCCCGAGCAACGAGTCGGGAAATCCCTCGACCAAAGAAGCGACATTTACACCGCCGGAGTGATGCTCTTCGAGGCTCTCACCGGTGAGCTGCCGCAACCTGGAGACAAACCCTCCGACTTCGTCGCCAACCTCCCCGCCAGCATCGATCGCATCTTTGAGCGCTGCTACGTTCGCTACGAGCGGCGCTATCAGAGCATGGGCGAACTTGTTCACGACCTGGAAGGCGCTCAACAGCTCCTTTCCGACAAGCCCAACCTCAAGGCTCTGGTCAGAGACCTCCGCATCGCTGAGCGCGCCAAAACGAAGACTCAAAAGAGACCCATCTCACCCATTTCAATGACCCCAACTCCTCCTCCGATTCTTGAAGAGAACACCGGGCCCGCGATCAAAGCCTCACCAAAACCCCAGCAAGTCGTTCCAGAGAGCCCAAAAATCTCAGTCAAAGGCGAGGGAGGGAAGGAATACATCCAACCCACGTCATTCCAAGAGAGATACTCCGTTCCAGCCAACCTCGCCGTCGATCCCAAGGGAGAGACCATCGAAGTCGCCGGAGAGCCCGCATCCGAGGCGAAGACCGCGCCGGTTCAGGTGAAGCGACCCTCTCTCGATTCCCTTATCGCCGCCCGCGCCCGGGATGCTAAAGAAAGGGAGCAAGCCACACCAGTGATCGAAGAGCCCACACGCCCTTCGATTACAGAAGCGATGAGGCAGGAAGCGGTCAAGAATCAGGGGACTGAGCGCCCCGGGCAGGCGCTCGAAAGAAGTTAAGACGTCTCGCTCGGTAACAATGCTTAGTGCTTTGCTCCGGCTTCGACCTCAGCCAGAATCTCGTTTTCCGTCAAGGTCGTCGTGGACTGCTTGGCCTTGTTAAAGATTCGATCCACGAGCTCATCTGCGCTGTCAATCTTTCGCTCGTTCAACCAGTGAATCACATTCGACCGACCGCTCATCGGGCCAATGGTGATGGACTGAGAGAGTCCAAAGACATCAGCAGGGACCCCGGAATAAACCCGATTCGCCAGCCACATGTCGCCCTTTTTGATGGCTTTAATGACCGCTGCCGCGTGCACTCCGGTCGCTGTCTCGAAGGCATCGGGTCCGAAGACCGGATAGTTGCCAGGCACCGGAACACAGCAGTATTCGCTGATCTTATTGATGTATTTAGGGAGCAAGGAGAGGTCGATGGCCTCGTCGAAGTAACCCATGAGGCGAAGATTCACAATGAGTTGATCCATGGCCGTGTTTCCACAGCGCTCACCTATCCCCAACGCGGCTCCATGGACAACGTCCACACCCGCTTCAATCGCTGCCATGGCATTGATCAGGCCTAAGCCTCGATCGTTGTGGCCGTGCCAATCAATGGTGACGTCCTCGCCGGTTGATTTGATGATATTTTTGACGAACTTGATGAGCTCGTGAACTCCATGGGGCGTCACGTGACCAACGGTGTCGCAGACGACAATGCGCCGAGCGCCACATTCGATCGCGGTTCGATAGAGCTTGTCGACGGTCTCAGGGTGAGCCCGTGTTGTGTCTTCAGTCACGAACATGCACTCAAGCTCACGCTTCACGCAAAGCTTCACGGCGTCTTCGGTGCATTGGAGCAGCTTATCCATGG
>JARGOJ010000620.1 GCA_029210225.1 Planctomycetota bacterium | reverse complement strand
TCATTCGACCTTGCGCCCAGTTTTCATGAATGAGCACATCAAAGGGATGGGTGGCGTCGGGGCACTCTGTGTAGTGGCCGCGAATAAGGAGAGCTTTGAGAATGGGGCTGAGGCTTGCACAAGTTTGGAGAATGCGCGCGAAATTCGATAGATGACCGAGCTTTAGGCTGGCCTTGTCCTGCCCCATGCGCGATGACTTGCCGGCAGCTATTATCAAAGGTTGGAGACCTATTGGACTCGGAGGAAGTGAAGTCATTGGGGGGTTCTTCTTGAGACTTCCTTGTTTTGAAGTCGGGACCTGCTATTGACAGGGCCCGGGCGCTGTTTACAATGCCTGCTCACTAATTTTATACGCAAAGTAAGTATTTTCAAGCACTTAAGTCTTTACTTTACTTTAGCTAAGACTGTTTTTCTAAGACTAATTGTCCTTATGATTTGTCAACGTTGTAAAGAAAATACGGCGACTGTTCACCTCACGAAAATCGAGCAGAAGAAGAAGCTCGAATTTCATTTATGTGAGAATTGCGCCGAGGCTCAAGGAGTCTCGACGGCGAACGAGGGCTTTACGATTAAGAACTTTCTGTCAGAGGTGGCCGACCCCGAAGAGGTCAAGACGGTCATTCCTTCTGAAGAGGGTCCTCCTCCCTGTCCCGCTTGCGGTCTTAGCTTTCAAACATTCCGAACGACTGGCCGCTTGGGCTGCTCGGATGATTATGAGCACTTCAAAGTCCATTTGGTGCCCTTAATCGAAAAAATCCACAATGCATCTCAGCACGTGGGCAAGGTTCCAAAGCGTCTCACGACTCGTCTTGAGCGCCTGAAAATCATTGAGAATCTCAAGCGTGAGCAAGAGAAGACAATCAAGGACGAGAACTACGAGCGCGCCGGCGAGCTCCGTGATCGAATTCGTCTTCTTGAAGAAGAGATGGGCTCTACGTCTTGAACTATTTGTCGGCAAGCTGTTAAAAACAAAGGCTCCCTGTTCGGCTTAGGGATAAGAAGGCATATGAATTCAATTGTGAGTGATGGAGTTGGCGAATGGCTTTCTGGCACAGGTCCAGAGAGTGATATCGTCATGAGCACACGAATACGCTTAGCTCGTAACGTGGCGTCTTACCCATTTCTCTCTCGCATTGCCGCTCCTCGGCGCAGCGAACTCGAACGCCTCTTGAAAGGTCGCTTGGAGAAAGCGGACTTCGCGGGCTCCATCAACTATCACAACCTCACCGAGATCTCCGCCCTTGAGCGGCAATGTCTGGTCGAGCGCCATTTGATTTCTCGCGAACACGAGGAAGCCGAAGGCGACCGCGGCGTCGCTCTGGGAGCCGACGAGAGCCTGAGCATCATGGTCAATGAAGAAGACCATCTGAGGCTTCAGGTTTTGCGCAGTGGTTTTCAGGTGGATGCCGCCTGGGAGCAACTAAGAAACGTCGATGACCGCCTCGAAAGCTCCATCGACTATGCGTTCTCAACACGCTTTGGCTATCTCACTGCGTGCCCCACCAATGTTGGGACAGGCCTTCGAGTCTCGGTCATGCTGCACTTGCCAGCCCTGGTCCTCAGTAAGACCATCAAGCGAGTGTTCCGCCACATCACAGATATTAACTTGGCCGTTCGTGGCTTCTACGGCGAGGGCACCCAGCCCTCAGGAGACTTCTTCCAGATTTCCAACCAAGTCACCCTTGGGAAGTCCGAAGAAGAGATCATCCGGCACATCGCCAGCCATGTGCCTCAGATCATTAAGCACGAACGAATCAAGCGAGAACAACTGATTGAAAAGAACCGTCTCAAATTCGAGGATCGCGTTTGGCGCGCCTATGGAATGCTCGAACGAGCCCGATCAATCACCAGCGAAGAGACGATGGATTATCTATCAGCTGTCCGCATGGGGGTTCATTTAGGGCTTATCGATACCATTCCAATTGGCTTGGTCAATGAATTCTTTATATTGACGCAACCCGCGCATCTTCAATTACAAGAAGATCGTGAACTCGATGCTGAAGAGCGGAATCAGAAGCGGGCCAATCTCATTAGAGAGAGGCTCGCGAAATACCGTTAAGCCAAGACATCGATCCATTGATGTCTTGGATTAAAGAAGCTTGCCTGCCGTACGCTTTCGAAAGGATTGTCGAAAGATATGGCAAGCGGGTAGAGACATTTGGCCAGGACCTCTTTAGTATAGGCAGCCAGAATCAGGGACCTGAGGAATTGTTTCACAAGTCCAAATCGTTCCAATGTTGATTCAGGTCGTCGCACCCATGACTCGACGTTTTGAAACACCCGAATTTTAAAACTACGGGTCGGGAGAAAATTAATGTTCGATCGTTTTACAGACCGAGCGCGCAAGGTAATGGGACTTGCAAGGCAAGAAGCGCAGCGGTTTAACCACGAATACATAGGAACCGAACACATCCTTCTCGGGCTCATTCAAGAAGGTAGCGGTGTTGCGGCCAATGTTTTACGGAATCTCGATGTCGACCTCGAAAAGATTCGACGAGAGATCGAGAAAATTGTGCACAGCGGTCCGCCCATGGTCACCATGGGTCAGCTCCCCTTTACTCCTAGAGCGAAAAAAGTGCTTGAGCTCTCTGTCGAGGAAGCAACGAACCTTGGTCACAACTATATAGGTACAGAACATCTTCTTCTTGGCTTGATTCGTGAAAACGAAGGCGTTGCAGCCCAGGTTTTGATGAACTTGGGATTAAAACTAGAGGAAGTCCGTGAAGAGGTTCTTGAACTTCTAGGAGCCGATATGACAAGCGAAACTTCACCAGGCGAGAAATCGTCAAAGAAATCAAAAACACCGGCGCTCGATGCCTTTGGACGCGACCTCACTGAGCTCGCCAAAGACACCAAGCTCGATCCGGTCATTGGGCGGAAAGACGAGATTGAGCGGGTCACAATGATCCTCTCCCGTCGCAACAAGAACAATCCCGTTCTCCTCGGAGAACCCGGCGTCGGTAAAACAGCCATCGTCGAAGGATTGGCCCAAGACATTATCAAAGGCAATGTCCCTGAGATCCTCAGAGAACGCCGTATTGTCGTCCTCGACCTCGCTATGATGGTCGCTGGAACCAAATATCGCGGACAATTCGAAGAGCGCATCAAGGCCGTCATGACGGAAGTCCGACGAGTCAAGAATGTCATCCTCTTCATTGACGAGCTTCACACCCTCGTTGGCGCTGGTGGCGCAGAAGGCGCAATTGACGCCTCCAACGTCCTCAAGCCCGCCTTGTCTCGTGGTGAAGTTCAGTGTATTGGCGCGACGACCCTCGACGAATACCGCAAATACATTGAGAAAGACGGCGCCCTCGAACGTCGCTTCCAAACAATCATGGTTGAGCCTCCCTCGAAAGACGAGACCCTTCAAATCCTCGAAGGCCTCAAAGAGAAATACGAAGCTCACCACCGCGTGACCTACACCGACGAAGCCCTCAAAGCCTCTGTCGAACTCTCAAGCCGCTACATCGTCAGCCGCTTCCTTCCCGATAAGGCCATCGACGTCGTCGACGAGGCCGGCGCCCGCCTCCGCATGCGCAACCTGGTCCGCCCCCCAGACCTCAAAGAGCTCGAGTCAGAGATCAAAACTCTCGAGAAAGAAAAAGAAGAAGCCGTCGCCAACCAAGACTTTGAACGCGCTGCTCACCTCCGTGATCGCGCCGATAAGCACAAGAAAAAGCGCGACCAATTCAAGAAGGAATGGCGCGAAAGCTCCAAAGAAGCTCGCGGCACCGTCGACGAAGACCTCGTCGCCGAAACCGTCTCCAAAATGACCGGCATTCCCCTCACTCGTCTTGAAAAAGGCGAAGCCGAACGTCTCCTCCAAATGGAAGAAACGCTCAAGAAAATGGTCGTCGGGCAAAACCGCGCCATCGAAGCGATCTCCAAATCTGTCCGCCGCTCACGCTCTGGACTTAAAGATCCAAACCGTCCCATGGGATCCTTTGTTTTCCTCGGCCCCACAGGTGTCGGTAAAACACTGCTCGCCAAAGCACTCGCCAAATTTATGTTCGGCGACGAGCAAGCCCTCATCACCATCGACATGTCCGAATACATGGAGAAGCACAACGTGTCTCGTCTCGTTGGAGCCCCTCCCGGATACGTCGGTTTTGAAGAAGGTGGCCAGCTCACCGAGAAAATTCGCCGTCGTCCCTACGCCGTCGTCCTCCTCGATGAAATCGAAAAGTCTCACCACGACATCTTCAACATGCTCCTCCAAATCATGGAAGAAGGTCGTCTCACAGACTCCTTCGGCCGTCACGTCGACTTCAAGAATGTCATCCTCATTCTGACCTCGAACATCGGCTCCGATATCATCAAAAACAAAGCCAACCTCGGATTCATAGACGCCGGAGACGAGACAAAGCACAACTTCGACACCATGAAGAAACAACTCATGGACTCCCTCGACAAAGAATTCCGTCCAGAGTTCATTGCTCGCCTCGACGACGTGATTATCTTCAACCAGCTCGTTCGCGAGCACCTCTCCAAAATCGTCACCATCGAACTGGAGAAGGTGAGAGATCGCCTCTCAGTGAAGAAGCTCAAGCTCACAATCACTCCGGAAGCGATTGAGCACCTCATTGACGAAGGAACAAACGTCGACTTCGGCGCCCGTCCTCTTCGTCGCGCCATCGAAAGACTCATTGAAGACCCACTGTCTGAAATGATCCTTCGCGGACAATTCGAGGGCAAGAACACTATTCACGCCACCCGGTCCACAGATCCTGAGAAGCATCTCGAATTTGAGCCCGGCCATGACGAAAACGAAGAGACCGCCAAGTAAATCGGCCTCGAAGAACACAAGTGATAAAGGTCAGAGCCTAGGCTCTGGCCTTTTTTGCATTTTGACCCCTGAATTGGTCTTTGTCGTCAGCTTGTTGTTCGCCCACAAGGCATTGAAATCAAGCTTTCTCTGGATTGATCGCCGGTATCGAAATCCGGCTGATACTCGCTGAGCTTGATGGCGACACATAGTCTTCTTCTTCGACGAGGGTCGTCTCCAAGAAGTTACGGGCGGGCTCGCCATCGTGAGGACACTGCCCCCGGGATAACTCGTGGAGGCATTCAGAGTGAAGAATCGTCGCGCAGGCTGGACATTGTTGGAGATCCTCAGCCAGCTCTAAGTTCTGATGGCAGAGGCTGCAACGGAGTCGATGACGCGCCTGAATTCGAAGCTGCGTCTTTTGAGAGATGGCATGAAACCACGCCTCCCGGGTATCCGGTGAGAGCCCCTTCAAGAAGCCTCGGCTGTAATAATTGCCCTGAAAGTAATCGACGACATCATAGAACAGGCCGGTGACCCAGTCGCGGTTGGGAGGAGTCGGGCTGTGACCGCCGAGGTTCGTAATGAAGACTCGGGCGTGACGTCCCAATCCCTGGCCAAAAACCGGGGCCAGGTTGCCAAGAGCCTCAGCGAAGGGACGCGCTTGCTTCTTCAAGTTTTGCCCGAAAGGCCCAGCCTGAGGACCCATGCCCTCGGCGAAGAGCAACATGTCGGCCTCTGTGAAACCCTCGAAGATGCTCTGAGGGTTTTTCCCCAAAGCTTCAAGGACCCGCTCCGGTTGAAAGAGTTTGCGTATGAAGTAGCCGAGATGAGGTCCTAAGCCTTCCATAAAGTGAATGAGAATCGCTCCTTGGATATGCTCGAAAAATGGACCTGCATGTGTATTCAGTGAGTGCGCCAACTGCGCCGCTTGATCGCCAATGGACGCGCCGAATTCTTTGGGCTGAGATG
>JARGOJ010000619.1 GCA_029210225.1 Planctomycetota bacterium | reverse complement strand
TGAACCAGGGCAAGGAAAAGGGCTATCAGTTTGAACGTCGGCCAAAGGCGATCCCTCGCAGGGTTATTGGGGAGCGTTGGAATCAGGGGGATATTCACGCGGCGTGGCTCGACTTCGATAATGATGGCTTGCAAGATTTGATGCTCGCTTCTTCAGATTATCCTGATGGTCAGTTTTTGCAGTTGTTTCGCCAGAAGGCCGATCACAGCTTTGAGAATGTTAGCTTTGAGGCGGGGCTCTATTTTGAGGGAGCCGCACAGTTGTCCTTCGCCGATTATGACGGCGATGGCGACCTTGATATTCTTATCGGAAATAGCTTTCACCGATTGCCGGGCGCGATTCGCAAGGGGCGCAAGAGAAAGCTGACTGTTTTTGAGAATAAGGTTGGTCAAAAGAATCACTGGATTCAATTCCAATTGATTGGAAAAGGTCCTGGTGGAAGCAATCGCTCGGCCATTGGAGCGCGGGTGACGATTCGCTGCGGAAAAACTCGCATGATGCGCGAGATCCGGTCTTCCCTGGGTCACGCCGGACATGGTGAGTTCCCCCGGGCTCACTTTGGGCTCGGGGCGGCGACAGAGATCGATAGGATTGAAGTTCGTTGGCCAAATAGTTCCTTGTCGGTTCAAGTTTTTGATAAAAAAGTGCCGGCGAATCGCTTCGTGACCCTTCGCGAGGGCGATAAAGAGCTCAAAGTTAGTGAAAAACGAGGACAGTAGAGGTACGGATGTCAGTTAAAGCCACGAATTATTGGGATTACATTAAAGTAGAGGAGATTCTTTCGCTCCAGGGTGGCCTTGAGAATGACGAGAAATCCTTAAGCAATGAAGAGCATCTGTTTATAGTGGTCCATCAGGTCTTCGAACTGTGGTTCCGAATGATCATTCGTGAGCTTGTCACAGTCCGCAACCTCCTCGAACAAAACCCCGTCCCAGAGCAAGAAATCTCCTTGGCCGTTCACAGCATTGAACGGGTTGAAGAGATACTAAAGCTCGCCAGCGATCACTTCCGAATCATTGAGACGATGACGACGCGAGATTATCTGGAGTTCCGAGATAAACTATCTCCAGCCAGTGGTTTTCAGTCGGCGCAAATGCGGGAGATTGAAATTATCCTCGGATTAGAAGACAGTGAGCGCTTACCCTTTGGTGGTCCTAATGGCTGGAAGAATGCGCTGAAGTTTAAAGATGGAAGCAATTCAAAAGCCTACGCTCGGGTGATGGAGCGTCTTAATGATATGCCAACTGTTCGTGAGGTCGTTGAAAATTGGTTGGAGCGAACACCCATTCACGGCAGCAGTCATGGGGATGAGGGCGACGAGCAGGTCGTTCAAGAGTTCTTAGATGCTTATATGATGGGCCATGAGAAGTCTGTCGAAAAGCAATTGCAATTGGCGAAGGACCGAGGAGATTCCGAAGAGGAGATCGCCGGTCTGGTGAAGCGCTTTGATAGTCAATTGAATCAAGCGCGAGACTATATGCAGGGTAAAGATTCTCGGCAGCGCCGCATTCGTGCGGCGGCGATTTTTATTGCCAGCTATCGCGAGCTGCCCTTGTTAGCCTGGCCAAGACGCTTGATTGATTCTGTGTTATCTATGGAGCAGGCTATGATTATCTTCCGTCAGCGTCACGCTCGCATGGTCGAGCGGGTCATTGGTCGAAGGGTTGGCACGGGCGGTTCAGCGGGGGTCAGCTATTTAGATGAGACGGCGAAGAAGTATCGCGTTTTTAAGGACCTCTGGGCGGTGAGAACCTTGCTCTTAGAAGTGAACGCCTTGCCAAAGGTTCAAAAACCAGAGTTCTATGGCTTCGCGACGAAGACCGATTGAGATCCAAAACCGGTCTCAATCACGTGGGTCCTTGCGGTCAATAAGCCTTATTGCAAAAAGGACGGTTTCTCGGTCGAGGTATGGATCTTTTGCGGCCTCTCTGAGGTGGGGAAGCGCCGATCTGGCGCCAGGACCGATCTTCCCCAGGGCAATGACGGCTTTCTCTCTTTGGGCGGATTGCTTATTGTTCAAGATGTTAATGAGCGAGGGGACAGTAGAGGCGGCCTTCGGTCCTAAAAGACCCAAGGAGAAAAAGATGGAATCCGTCGTAAGTGGGGAGGCATTCTTGAGCGCATTGATCAACGCGGGGGGAGAGAGGGAGTCTTCGCCAATTCCGCCTAGAGCAAAGGCGGCGCTCCTACGGAAGGACCAGTCTTGAGAGCGATCGTTGAGGATCTCGACGATTTTTGGCACCGCTGGGATTGACTCAGGACCAATTTTTCCTAAGGCAACAATGCTGTGCAAGCGGATATTGGGAATAGGGTCACTTAGTGTTCTCAACAATGCGGGAACAGCCACCGCAGATCTCCGTCTTTGGTTGCCAATGACTTGAATGACTTGGGATTTATGCACGACGTCCGAAGTTTTTAGCTCACCAATGAGGAGTGGTATGTCGATCGCAGGGTGTTCATCAACTAAATACAGCTCTCGCATGGCCGAGTACTTTAGCTTCTCATCCTGATTGGCGATGGTTATCATGCAACAGTTCACGAGAACATCGCTCTCTCCTTCAAGATCTTTCCCACCCAATTTTAGTAGGCTCGTACCTCTCATCTCTTCATCCCCCACTAAGAAGATGAGTTGATAGGTCTGTGCTCGAAGCATCGGGCTATAGGACCAGGTGATGATGATTACAAAGAAGAGTATTACTAGAACCCCGAAGGCCCAATAAGGCCAACGCAGGGGGCCAGCTTCTGGAGTCTCTGTCTCAAGAAGAGAGTCTGTCATAGTGAGCCTTTTACTCGAGAGTGTGATACGCGAAAGGTCTATTCTAACAGATGGAAGTGAGACTGATATCTTGTCAATTCGACGGAATAGGATCTTCAATTGAGATCTATGAAAACTATGAAGTTCTGCGAGAAAAAAACTCAGGCTTTCTTTGTCGGGCCTTATTAGAATTTGTACTTGGACTCTATCTTATTTAGGGCATTAAGGGCTTCTGCTCGAATGTCTTCAGAGGGGTCTTCCAAAAGGCCCTTGAGTTCGGGTCGAGCCGGCTTCGCTGCTGGGCCAATGTTTCCGAGGCTCCGTATGGCGTTCTTTCGGAGCTTCTTGTGGGGGTTGGACAGAAGCTTTATGAGAGCAGGAATGGCGGGAGCGGCATCTGGTCCTATGGCGCCTAATGTCACAATGGCTGAATAGACAACATCAAGGTTCCTGTCTTTCAGGAAAGGGATCAGTGTTGGAATGGCAGGGCTGGCTTGCTTCCCCATTCTAAAGAGGACTGGGAGCAGAAGCCGCCGGTCTTCACTGGTACCTTCTTGAATATGACGAATGAGACTTGGAATTGCCTTGGGGCCAATCATACTAAGGGCTGTGACAGCACCGCGCTCATAGTGTTTCACGGCTTTAATCAGTTTTGGAATGGCGGGGCTCGCGCCGTCCCGCTGATTGCCAAGAAAGCGAATGACTGATTGGCGAACTTCGGCGTCGGGATTGTCCAACTCCCCAATGAATGCTTCCATGTCGACGTTTGGGTGGCGCCCTAATCTCGACAAAAAGCTGAGGACTTCTCCATCCAAAAATTCAGAATTCGGTTCGTGGATGATCATGAGACAACAATCGGAAATGATGTCGGCCTCCGCTCTTAATTCAGGGGTGGCGAGCTTTCGCATACTCCAATAGCGAACTTTGTCATTTCCAATGAGAAAGATGACCTTATAGCTATGAGCTTGGAGTCGAGGTAGACAAAACCAAAGGACTGACATTGTTGTTATCGACAATATTAAGGCGATAAAGACCCAGCGCGGCCAAGGACTGCTTTTGATCTTTGGTGTTTCATCGTCAATGTTGTCAGTCATAAGGTGCTTCAATTCAGTAAGTGCTTTGACATCTATTCTAGCAGTGGGAAGCTCGTCTTTCGTCAGCCCCTACTTCGGCATGAGTTCTTTGCTTAGACCCTTTGCTTCAATAATTGTTATGGCTTTGTTTGAGCTCTCTCGCATCGCTGGGTCCTCGTTTTTACGAGCCTTGAGCAACGCGGGCAAAGCGCTTTGACCCATCGTCCCGAGGACGAGGATAGTGCGCTGACGAATGTCGAGGTCCGAATGGCTAAGGAAAGGGATGAGAATGGGGATGGTGGTGGAGTTCGGTCCAATTTTCCCCAACGCACTGATTGTGGCTTCGCCGGTCCAAGGATTGGAGAGGAATGCAACTAGCTTAGGGATCGCTGGAGCAGCGGCTGGCCCAATTTTTCCAAGAGCGACGATGGCAGCGATTTTAGCTTTTGAGGGAGACATGGGCCACTTGTATTGGATGGTATCGAAGGTATCGATCATGATAGGGGGCTTTGTAATGAGTATCTCAATCAATGCTGGGACTGCCGCGGCCGCTTTGGGTCCTATGTCGCCCAGTGCCTCGACTCCATGGGGAAGAAATTCGCTGTCCCTCGTTTTAAGGCACTTTATCAGGGCTGGGACGGCCGGGGCTGAAGCGGGACCAATCGCTCCAAGAGCTTTCGCTGCCTCGGCACGACAGTACCAGCTCCTTGATGGATCCAATAAAATCTTCGTTAGCATGGGCTCGGCCAATACGGCCCCTCGACCGATTCCGGCCAGGGCCTCTAAGGTCGCAAAGCGGATTTCCACGTCCGGATCGGTCAGTAACTTGATGAGCATGGGAACAGCAGGCGCTGCTCTTTCTCCTTGATAACCAAGGGTTTTAACGACACAGTGTCGGACAACAGAGTCGGAGTTGGTGAGGCGACTGCTTAGAGCTCGAATGGAAATGCCTCTGTGTCGACCAAGAAAGGGAAGGCCCGATATGGCTTGATTTCGGATTGACTTCTCTTCGTCACTCAGAGCGAAACAATAACAATCGGCGAGGATATCTTTCTCCATTGAAAGTTGAAAGTCGTTCAGGTGGTCGAGGCTCCAGTGGCGAAGTTTAGTGCTCCCAAGAATAAAGACGGCACGATAGAACTGAGCGCGAACTCTTGGATTGCGATACCACTCAACAGGAATGAGCGTTGAAAAGAGGAGGAGGGCAACAAATATGCGGATTGGCCATCGGCTCGCTGCGATTTTTGGGGTCTCCGTTTCAATTGTTGTATCTGCCATAGTCTTGAATTATCAATGTTAGGAAGTGAAGATTGGTTCGCTCACTCTTGGATGCGTCTTTTCTTTATGAGAGCCGTGATTCAGAAGAGCCCTACGGAGACTCTTCAAGTGATTGAAGAATTAACGGGGGGATTTCGGTGACGGGAGCTTCTCCCGAATGGATTTCGTCGCGAGTCTCGCGAGGACCCGAGTTCCTTGATTGGGATGTTTCAAATAAGGCTCGATCACTGGGAGCGCCGCTGTCGACTTGGGTCTGATATAGCGGAGGGCGATGAGTGTGTTGTCATATAGATTCTTACGCGGGCCTTGAAGGATCTCAATACATCGGAGCGCGAAACTATCAGAGTCGGGGGCCAAACGGGAGAGGGCGATGAGTGCTTCATTGGCGACAGACTTATTTGGATCTTTCGTTGCTTCAATCAGACTCGGAATCGCCGATGTCGCATGTTTTGGTAAGAAGAACCTAAAACTGGTCGCCGCTCTGTAACGAGCAAGCTCATCTCCGTCCTTGAGTGCTGTCAACAGCCTTGGAATAGACTTCGGACCAATTTTCCCGAATCCCCGAACTGCAAATTCTTGGACCATTTCGTCGGGATCATTGAGAGCGTTCATGAGGATTGGTATAGCCGCCGCC
>JARGOJ010000618.1 GCA_029210225.1 Planctomycetota bacterium | reverse complement strand
GTAGTTTAGTTATGAGAGAGAGACGCAAGGCTCCCGAGATGAGCCTCTTAGGTGCAGCCATTGGCTGCTTCAGGAGTGTGAGAAAAGTCTGCTTGGCATTGGAGTTTTCACAGCTTAGCTCGAAGTCAAGGCGACGGCCGAGCAGCTGGGCACTCGCCGCTTCGTCAAGGGACGCTCTTTGCAAGAGCCGGAGGAGGTTTTCATAGCCCTTCCAATCGGAACGATTTTGATGCCAATCTAACCAATCTGGAAACTTCCGGCACATAGCCGGATCCTTGTCCACGAAATAGCGATAAGATTGAACACAGGCCTCACTGTTTCCCAGCGCTTTAGAATATTCCAGTAATAAGAGGTAAGAGGCCCAGTCTTGGGACGGAGTCAAAGCCATTTTCTCGCAGCGTTCGGACGCGATGCTTTGATCTCTGCGGGTTGGATCGTTGAGAGAGTCAACAAATATAAGGCGTTCTAGAGAGTCATGAGAGCGACGCAAGGATCGGACAAGCTCAGTGGGGTCCTCGCCCATTTCTCGGATGAGCGTCGCCTTAAGCTTCTGCCTCTTGATAGCATCATTGAGCGCAAGCAGACCTTTTGAAGCGCGGGAATACCATTTATCCAACTTCTTCCCTTGAATGAAAGACTCTCTGAAGTCGGCGATTTCATTCTCGCTATCAACCAGTATTCCATTGCAGAATTCATTGACTTCTTTTATCTCTGCCCGCTGCTCACTTTCCAAGTTTGCTTGAAAAGCAAAACCCCCTCCGAGCGCCAATGCTATAAAAATGACGCAGGCAAAAGCGGGCAGGAACCAGTTCCTGCCAAGCGACTTCTTGCCAGCCAACACGTCGGCGAAGTCCCTCATTGTCGGTCGAGCGTCAGCTCTTTTTTGAAAACTATATTGGAGTAGTTTGTCGATATTTTTGGGGCAATCGGGCCGCAAGCTTCGAACTTCTGGGAAAGGGGATATACAGATTGCAGCCATAGGATTGGCGCTCATAGTGTCGACGGGGCCTTCTCCGGTCAACGCGAAGAACATGGTTCCTGCCAATCCCCAAACATCAGTGGCCGGGCTCAATTCTCCATATTCGCCTTTGGGATCGAATTGCTCTGGGGCCATGTACGCAGGCGTCCCTTTCACCTCGTTGCTCAAGGACAGATTTTTGAAGAGCTGCTCAACGGTTTGATTGAGATTCTCTGGGGCTCTCTTAACCAAGCCAAAATCAATGATGATAGGACGGGGGCCGTCCTCCGATTCGACGAGCAATATGTTCTGGGGTTTCAGGTCTCGGTGAATGAGGCCCATTTCATGGGTGTAATCTAAAGCCCTCGCCAGCTTTTCGAATATGTCGACAACTAAGGAAATTGAAATAGTGCCTTCACTACGAATGTGATCCTCGACAAAGTCTTCAAGCGTACGACCATCCACGTGCTCCATCACGATAAATGGAATTCCAAGGTGATGGCCATAGGTCTTAATTTGCACGATATTCGGATGGCTTAGCCGGGCGAGAGCGAGGGCTTCCCGCTCGAAAAACGCTTGACTGCGCTCGGATGGATTGTCGTCGAGGAGAAGCTTGAGGGCGACTTGAGCCCGGCTTTCAATATGAATCGCACGAAAGACGATCCCCATGCCGCCGCGACTAATCTCCTGAAGAATCACATAGTCATGGAATTGAGCATGTGAGACGACATCAGTGCTATGCAAAAGATGCCGAAGGTGTTGGGCCGTCAATGATGGCGCGGTCAATTGAAAGGCCCATCGACACTCTTCTACCTGATTTTCAGTCCAATGATTCACAGCTCCGATTTCGAAGAAGAGGTCTCGATCTTCAGCGCTGTTGAGCAAATTTTGAAGGACATCCGGAGAGGCATAGTTATGGCTCGCGAGCCATTTCGCCTGCGCTAGTTTACGTGGAGCATTCATAAAACTTGTTCACATTGTCGTTTCATCGTAGTTAACGAGCATCGAATGTTGATTTTAACAGGAAAGCCTTTCCAACTCTATGTTCCCAAAGACAGAACCCACTCTCGGCGAAGCCCAACGATCATACTCAGCCAGCTCCAGGCAACTCATTCAGGGGTTCTTGTAAATCCCACCATCCTTCAACAACACCTTCTGGCCGCTGTCTCGTCCTAGTTCGCCAGCCACATTGGTAAGTTGAGATGCCTTGCCGACGTATATGTCGCCGCGCTCAGAGTCTTCGCTGACACCATTGTTTAAAACCTTGCAAAGACGCATTGTCAAAGTTGAATTTTTGGAAACGAAAACACCAAAACTGGAATTGCCTGTCATAGCGCTACCGACGACTTCGACGTCCTTCGCTCCTTTGTATACAGAGAGTCCGTGAGGCTTATTGCCGATCATTTGACAGTCCTTAATGCGAATATTCAGACTGTCGTCCTTAACAAAAAGCCCGCCATATTGATCTGTCCGATATGAACCATCCGGTCTGACCCGCAGATCAGGAACAGTCTTTCCGTTGCCTTTGAAAGTGCATTTCATGATAGTTACTCCCTGGCTCCGGTGAATGTCTAAGCCCGCTCGGTTGTTATCGCGGACCTTACAATCGACGATGCGAATCGGCCCCTGACTATCATGAATCTTGAACCCCGACTCACAGCGATCAATCTCTGTTTTCGTCAAAGTCAATTGTCCACCAAGAAGTAGGAATATCCCAACTCCCTTGGAATCTCTAATCTTGCATCCTTCAATCTCAGTTTCCGAGTGTCCCTGAATACGAAGCGCGGTGTTTCCCAAGTTTTCAAAAATGCAGTTTCTCAACTCAAGAGAGACTCTCTCGTCCTTCGTCCCCTCAACTCCGATGCCTCCAGCGAGCTTCGAAGTAAAGAGGCAAGAGTCTATGACACAGCGATTTGCATAGAGCCCGAGAATCATGCGAAGATTGGCCGTCACCCCGCCAGAATCAGGATGTAGGGCCGTACTCGTGACTGTCAAACCAGTCATTTTGAACGATTTCCCTCGAACAACAAACTCATCGACATCCAAGACGATGTCCTCTCGCGGGCCTTCACCAGTCAGGGTTAGCTCCCCATCAATATCCAGTTTTTCCTTATACCTGCCAGGCTTAACAATGATATGAGACCGAGACGATTTGGAGAGCGCCGATTGGATACTTCGAAAACGACTCCCTTCTCCCTCCGCACCCTTGTATTGAGCATCGACTAGCAATGATAAAGTTGGGTTGACTGTTTTTTGAAAGTCAGTCCGATTCCCCGCCTTGTCAACAATAGCCAACACCAGTTTATTTGGGGTTCCCGGCTTATCTAGAGTGACGATCGTTGAAAACCGTCCCTTTGTTGTCTCAACCGTTCGCCCGCCAATGTCCACGCGCCCGTCTTCGCTGAGCGCTCCTGTCACGCGAATCGTCCTATCAAAAACAAATGGATCGCTATGAAGCTCGAGTAGTTTCGGCCGAACACTGTCTCTTTTAACTGTCACGAATTGCGGGTCGGCGCTGTTCCCTGAGGCGTCTTGGCAAACAATCTTAAACTTATGAACGCCGTCCGTCGGGAGAGGAAGGAACAGCCGAAAGTTCAGCAAAACAGGCTGCTTCCCTAACAACTCTTCTCCCGTCGCCTTCACAGAATAAACAGTCAGAATGCAATCATTTTCGTCTTTAGCGGCCCCAGTCAATAGGACCTTCGCGTCCTTAGTCAATTCGGTTGACACATTTAGCGTCATCGTTGGCACGGTCACGTCTCGAGAGAACCACCAAGCAGTTGCCACCAAGCAGAACACTCCAAGAAACAGCAACACGGCGAGCTGTAAGATTTTCCCTCCCGATCCAGATTTCTCGAATCTTTCGAGGGCGACGCGAAATTGAAGCAATGAAGCTCGTTGTTTTGATTGCCTCATCAAACAACTCATGCAAAGTTCGGAGAGCCATTGAGGCACATCCGAATTGATTGAAAGCGGCGAATCGGGATCACGGGTCATGATCGCCTTATAGATGTTCATCACTGTTGCTCCCGTGTAAGGAGCCTCGCCAGTTAAACAATAGAAGAGAGTGGCACCAAGCCCCCAAACATCTGCGGCTTCGTCAACGGTTCCAAAGGCTCCCGAATCGTCGAGTTGCTCGGGCGACATGTATGCTGGAGTGCCAAGGGTTTGCCCGGTCGCGGTTAATTGACTCTGAATACTCTCAAAGTTCTCTCTCTTCGCTTTGCCTCCGCGTTTGACAAGGCCAAAGTCGACAATGACTGGACGCTCGCTATCTTTCTCAATGAGGATGTTCGCAGGCTTTAAATCACGGTGAATGATCCCCTCCCCGTGGCAGTATATGAGAGCCTCGCTCAGAGCCGCGAAAACCTTCACTGTCCATTCAAAGGGAGGCACACAGCCATGCTTCCTAAGATGGGCATCAACCACGTCCTTGAGGCTTCCTCCCGAGACAAGCTCCATCGCTAAGAACGGACGGCCGCTATCGACTCCAGAATCCCTGACAGCTATCACATTCGGATGATCTAGATAACGCAATGCCTTCGCCTCAAGACGAAAGCGCTCGACCTCCTCGGCGTTTGGGTTCTCCCCAAGAATTAACTTCACCGCCACTTCTCGACCATCAGCCAGGCTCTTCGTCCGAAGGACAACCCCCATTCCTCCTCTGCTTAATTCTTCAATGACTTCATAGTTCTCAAGAGAGATAGGGCCCATGGTCGTCTTTGCCATCAGATCCATGCCACTTCCAGCGAGTGTTGAATCTTGGAGAGACGCCAATATCGGAACGCCTTCAGAAGACGGAACCCTGGAATAATTGGATTCTTGCAATGCTCTTAAGTGCGACGCCGAAGCATGGGCAAACTGTTGGTGAATGGAATGGGCTTGATCCAAGGAGATTCGCTGGCTATTGACGAGCTCTGTGAGCAGAGGTATTTGGCTTTGCACCGCCGAGCTCCAAGCCTCTTGAACGGTGTTCATAGGGAGTAGTTGCTGGGCCACAATCCAACGGGCCAGGTCGCTTTGAGAATTCACTGTCCAACCCTATTTTCTTTGAGCCAACCTCGCCTTTTTTGGAACCACGTCGCCACCCGTCAAATCTCCATTCGACTCGAATATAACACAGCGACCAAGATTCGAGCGAGCGAGGTCTTAGGACCCCCGCGATGATAGGAACTCAGTCTTCTACTCAGGAGTTCAGTAATTCAATTCCGAAGTATCAACAGCCCTGTATCCAAAGCATATTGGGGCGGCCTCAGTGCCGATATTTTTGATGCTGTGCACGACTTTCGCAGGAATCAATACTTCTCGATCATCTTCAACAATGAACGACTTATCCCCGACTGTAAACTTTAGTCTTCCTGCTCCAATCCTAAGAACGACAAGCTCCTCCCGATCTCCATGACTCGCCTCCTCAACTCCATCACCAAGTTTTATTGTTCCCTGTCCAAAAGAGAAACCGCGTTTACTCCAATCGTCTTTTAGTTCTTCCTCAGTCACAACAACTCCAATTTCTAGGCACCAAAGCCCGGGCCCTCAGGCAAAACAACCGGAGATTCTTGAACCCCCGTTGGAATCTTCGCTTCGTTGTACACGCTTGGGGCCAGGTCATTGGGGCCATCAGGATAAAAGAGCGAGGCGAGTTCTTGAGCTTGGGATCGTCCTATTCCCAATTCAAATTGTCCTCCTCCATAGAGCTTTATTCCTCTCCCGTGACAGAATTCGATGGCTCTTAGATATTCACTCAGGAACCCAAAGCGAGAAGGCTTCATATTGACCCAGCCAGTCGGTGGCATGAGCAC
>JARGOJ010000617.1 GCA_029210225.1 Planctomycetota bacterium | reverse complement strand
AAGCCTCGAAGCCGACCCAAACAAGTGGCCGCTTGAAAAAGCCAAGAAGATGCTGACGATTCGGTCTCGGACCCCCGTCAGCCGCCGCGACCCGGTCTCGACCAAACTTTGTGAAAAGGCCCTGGCGCGCCTGACTCAAAGCCTCGACGACGAATCTGCGCGAGACTGGATCGTTAAAACGATCACTTGGGAAACGGCGCGCGCTGGTAAGGAAGAACCCACCTTGGCCCTGGCCGCCATCGAAGCCTTGAAACAGTTTCCCCCGGTTCTCAGCCTTCGAGCCATCAAACCACTACTCTCAAGCATCAAACGCCGCGTTTGCCTCCAACGATTAGAAAAAATTAGAGACGCATGCCGTGACGAAATGGGGCTCCCCGAGGATCAACTCAACGACGTGATGGCCCCGGCCCTCAAGCTCCCAGACTGGCTCTCCTTTGATCTCAAAGGCAAGATGAACGTCGATATCGAGAAGGACAACCCCGACTACTCCCTCGGCTTCGAGCGGCAGTGTCAGAGAGAGTCCGATCGAGTCATTGAGCAATGGACAACCCGGCTTGACGGCGCTTTGACCAATCAAGAGCTTTGGCCCATGGTCGCCTGGACCGCGATCTTCGCTGACTCGGGCTGTCCGGTCCGTCAGAATCTATGCCAGAGACTCATTTGGCGCGGCTTAGAAGAAGTCGGCGCCGACCCCATCTACCTCCGCTGGAATGGCAAAGAGCTCTGCGACGTCTTCAACGAACCCTTAACGATAAAGTTCGAGTACGTTGGCCTCGCTCACCCTATGCGAATGGAGAAGGAAGAACTCAAAATCTGGCGCGACGACCTCCTCGAATCGGGCCAAGTGCAACCCTTCCCTCAACTCTTCCGCTTGTTCTTTCCAAAAGCCCCGATGGATAAGTTCACAGGATGCTTCTTCCCGAGTGACCCGCCTCGACTCGGTCGATCAAGGTCCTACAAAGGCTTGCCTCTTCGAGGCCGATCCAAGGATTATGAGCTGACGCGGAAGTTCGGCGAAAACGAAGTCACCATTTACATTGGTGGCTCAGAGCAACGAATTCAATCGATTGGATGGGAGTTCGACCCCACCTTTATTCAAGAGTCCGAGGTTGCCCGAGACCTCTTCGATATGATCGGCGCTAGCTTCTTTGGAGATCACGCCTACTGGAATCAGTGGAATAGCGAGCTTAAGACCGATAACAAAAACACCTGGAACAAAGCTCTCGCGCTCTATAAACGAGCGCCAAAGCGACTCCCAGCGATGCGCCTAAAGATCCTAAAGAACCTCCTCACCAAGATCCCCGGCCATGAGAATGTGCGCTGTGAAGGGCGCTTCGTGATTGTCGATGGGGACGATGGGGGCATCGTCGAACTCGGCAGCGGCAACCAACATGTCCTGACGCATAGAAGCTTCGTGGCCCCGCGAGACCATACCTTCCGGGAAGTCGACCTGCCCCACGAACGAAGCACCGATCCCCAATTGGATCGCATCGTTGGCTTGGTCGCCTACCTCGCCGAACGTGTCATTAAGGCGACCAACAAGAACTCCTGAATCCCCGCCCGGAGAGTGGCTATGAATAATAAAGTGGCCGTTGTCACGGGAGCCTCACGAGGCCTGGGGGCTCATCTTGCTCAGGTCTTGTCTGAAGAAGGCTACACCCTGGCTTTGGGAGCCCGAGACCTTGAAAGCTTGAAGTCTTTGGCGGAAGAGCTTCCGGGCAAGGTCTTCCCATTAGCCTTGGACTTATCGGATCCCGGCAGCATCATTAACTTTCATGCAGCGGTGGCCGAGACCCTCGGCCCCATCGATGTCTTGATTAACAACGCCGGTATCGGGATCTTCAAGCGCCTCGAAGAATTTTCAGACCATGAGTTTCGCAAGATCTTCGCGGTTAACGTTCAGGGCGCTTGGCAAATGACCACCGCCTTCTTGAGAGATCTGAATGAGCGAGAAGGCATGGTCGTAATGGTCTCATCGGACGTGTCGACCCGGGTCTTCCCAAATGGAGGCCCATACTGCGCGAGCAAGTTTGCCCTTCGCGCCCTGTCTCGGACCTTTCAGATGGAAAATCCGGCTATTCGCGTGTTGGAGTTGCGACCCGGCGCCATCGACACTTACTTCGCCAATAGCGTCCCCGGCGCAAAGGGCAAGGACGGCTTCTTAAAGCCAAAGGACGTCGCGGAGACCTTGCGTTACGCCTTAGCCTTGCCCAAGCACATTCGCCTGGAAGAGTTGGTGCTAAGGTCCTCCGAGCAAGAGCCCGAGTATTGATGCCCGAGTATTGATACCCGTATAAATTGATGACCGTACAAGAAGACGACCCCCGGTGAATGTTGGGAGGTCCGTGGGGGGTCGCCAAGTCTGAAATTAAAGGGGGATCTCGAATCGGGAAGGAGCTTGACTCACGAGGGGGATTCGCCAGTCAAGCGCGACGCTCAAACCTCTAGCTTGGTCGCTTCAACCTTTACTTCGGCCTTTTTGTCGTCCATTTTGACTTCGCCTTTGGCGTCTGGAGTGGCCACTTTGGCTTCTTCAACAGCGGGAGCCTTTTTTACAAGGCCTTTGATTCGCTGAATTCCGTCGGTCGCAATGTCCCGAGCAACTTGCTCAACGTCTTCGCCGCGCTCAAGGCACTTCTCGCCAATACCGGTGAGCTGGTCGCCGACCAGGGCAATCGCGCCGAGTCCTGCGAGAGTCAAGTTGCGGTTGACGCGGAACAATGTCTGGAACAAGTTGCTCTTCTCAACTTTCTCTATGGTCTTTTCAACCTTGCTCTTGGTCTCTTCCAATGTCTCACGAGTCTCTTCGACAGTTTCGCGAGCCAGGGTCGTGACTTTGTCTTTTGTTTCTTCCAAAGTCTCCCGTGTCTCTTCAACCGTCTCGCGGGCCAGAGTTACAACTTTATCTTTGGTTTCAAGCACCTTCTCTTTGGTCTCGAGTGCTTTGCCTTTAGTTGCTTCAATAATATTTTTTGGGCTCATGACTTCGTCCTTTCAAAGGTTTAGCGCGCTCAATGACGCGCCGCGTTATGGCCTTATTATGACGCGGCGCGTTAATGCGTCAATGCACTTTCTCGATTATTTCTCTAAGAAAAGCCTAAGAAAGAACAAAAACCCTATAGAAAGGGCCCTGTAGGGCGATGGCGAAGGAAAATCTTTATGAAAAAGGGGCAGGTTTTATGCTGCAACGCGTCATGAACTTGGACTTTTGAACTGGAATTTTGCGCCGATGGGCAGGTGGTCGGAGGGATGGTCCTCCGAGGGGAACACTGTTCCCTCCGGAATGATCATCGGGCTATGGGCCTCGACTTCAAAGTCCTTGTCATGAAAGACGTAGTCAATTCGTTTGGCCCCGCCATTCGCAAAGCATGTGGCTTCTCCAGCGTTTCCATGGGCATCGTTGAAGCCGTTGGCTATCAAGAGTTGGAGCGCCTCGCTCTCCGCTTCAAGGTTGAAGTCGCCGCAAATGACTCGGCTCTCGTTTTTCCTTCGCCAATGGCGGTGGTTAGAGAGGAGATGTTTGAGTTGGCGGTAACTCCACTGTTGAACAAGGTCGTCGGTGGGGGGAGACCATTTGAGATGGGTATTGATGATTGTAATGGGCTTCTCATTAAAGAGGATATGGAGTATCAACGCGACATGCCCTGAGTTGCGCGTGTCCTTGTCTAGGGAATCCTCATAGAACCACCGCTGCTGGGAGATAAACTCGAACTTCTTCGAACGTATCAGGGTCGCGCAACCATCGGGCTTGTCGTGATCCTTAGCGCTAAAGAAGGTTTGGTATCCATGGGGGGAGAGCTGTTCGTCAAGGAAGACGACGAAGTCCAATTCAACCTCTTGAAGACAATAGACATCGGCGTTCTTCTCAGTGATGGCCTTCAGAAGATGCTTGTGACGCGCCTTGTTCTGGAGAAGCGCTTTGTCGGTATGTGGATACCACTCTGCCTTGATATAGCTGTCTGCCAGAACGTTGTAACTGACGAGATCAAACACGAGCTGCCTCAATTTCCCCAAGCAAATTGGCCGGACTTCACTGACCAATCGTGCCCAAAATATCCTGTTACCACAACGCCATCATCTCCTCTAAATACAGATTGTGGTGTCAAAATTGTCAAATCTGGATAGGCCACCCCTGACACAAAATAGGGACAACGCTCTGTAACTCTCATTCCAACAAGGCTCGTTCCTGCGACGACCCCCACCAGAGCCTTGGTGCTTCCAGCCCTTGGCCAAACAAACAAAGTCGCGAGATCTTTCCCATTCACGACTTTCTCACCGATGCGACACTCTCCTCTTTTGACCTGAATCGGGCTTTTACCGAGCAATTTTGACCACGCTGAGTTCATCTCGCGATGTCCATACAAAACGACATTGTGATCTGGATGAGCCTTCTCATTAAATTCGAAGTCCGGAACAAGACGTAAGCTGCCGTTCCCGCGATACATAAAGGTCTCTGAGTCATAGCGCGCCTTCGCCAAAGCCCAACGGTTCTCCGCCGCCGTCCCAGATGTTCCATAAACCAAAACGACCTGATTGGTAAAGGCCTCCTTGAAGGGTCCATAGCGCCTAGGCCCCTTCTCAGCGGCCTTGATTTCCCCGAGGCTCCAACCCTTCGCACCCCTGGCGAGGACAAGGCGCTTCTTATTGGGCCAGGGCACTTGGAGGCTGTCGCCGTCAAGTTCGACTTCGACGCGGTCCTGCTTTGGCAAAACCGAGAGGTCAAAAGACAACTTAGAAACATTCTTGGTCCTTCCATAAAATCCCTTCGCCCCAACCCGCGCTTGCACGCTAGAGATCGCGCCATGAACAGCCTGAGTTTCGACTCGGAGCCAATGATGACTTGCGGAGATCCCTGGGTTCGCGGTTGAGAAGTCTAGAGCCTTCAGCTCCGATTTATCTGGCGCTCTCGATCTGGCGAAGAAATCGAACATCGGGCGCCAGTCGACACAATCAGCCCCGGGTTCTTTGCGATCCTTATCCCACCAATGTCCGACCTTCGGCTCTTCGTGATAACGAAAGTTTTTATGGAAACTGCTGAGGTGTTTCACCATCGTCCGCGCCTGGGTCGGAGGAACATTTTTGTCTCCGCCCCCATGCAGGATATAGATGCCCAGCCCTTTGTAGTTTGCTGAGAGTCCCAAGGTGTCGCTCCCGGACATCGCACGCTGGAACAGTTCAGCGACCGATCCCCCCTTCGCTTTGCGCGCTCCCCCATAAGTCCAGAAGCTAATCCAACCGGCGCTCGGGGCAATGGCGGCGAAGCGATCAGCGTAGGTCGCTCCCACCTGCCAAGTCCCGTGTCCGCCAATGGAATGGCCAGTCAGATAGGTCTTAGAGACGTCTGTTCGATAAATCCGCTGGGCATGATTCAAGACTTCAATCGCGTCTCGACGTCCCCAATCTTCCCAATCAAATCCAAAGGGACGTCGATTCGTGGCAGCGACAATATGCCCCCAAGACTTGCTTGAGTAGGCCGCAGCTTGCCCCCATGCCTCGACTCCCGCGCCGTGAAGAGTGAGGATCAACGCCTTCGGCTTGCCCCCTGTTCCTGACGCCGGGCGAGTCGCAAAGTATTGAACGCTTGAATCCATGTTGCTCAGAAAAGTTCTCTTGTGAAGCGCCGTCGCCATCCGAGCTTTCAACTTAATCGCCATCTCAAAGGGCTCTTGAGCGTTGACAAACTTGATCAAGACCGCGACCTCCCCCGCCTCTTCAATCCTCACCGCTGGGAGCCTGACAGGGATCTTCAAAACTGAGA
>JARGOJ010000616.1 GCA_029210225.1 Planctomycetota bacterium | reverse complement strand
AAATCGCCCGACTCTCACAATGGAAGACACAAAAGCTCTCGCGAATAATGGCGGTGGCGGCGGAGTCGATGTCCTCTCGGCTAAAGTGACCGACGTGCGCTCCGGTGGCTTAGTCTCCGCTGAAGGATTCGGCGACGACTATGAGAACTGTAACCTCATGATTGATGGCTACAATTACATCAAGGTCGGCAGCGAGACCTGGTACGAAGCTGTCAGCGAATATAAAGCTCGCAAAGTCGCGATTGAGTGGCAGAAGCGCGGCGGTAAGAATCACTTCTATGTGGTCAAGAATCATCGCTGCAAAACTCTGAGCGATATCGGCCTGAGTGAAGGCGATCTCGAATCCCTCGCCGACGGCAAAACCGTCACCTTTGAGAACGTCGAATTCAAATTCAAGAAATCTGGGGAAGGCCTCTTCCATAAGGGAGAAGGCGGCTTCGGTAAGAAGTTCGACTACTGGCTCTTTGGCGCAGACGACGATCAGTACGTCCGCGTTGAAAAATTGCCTGGAGCGGATATCACTGTCTCGACAGCGCGCCCGACCTCGGAAGACCAATTCGAAGTTATGAAAGTGCGCGGGTGAATTCTCCGAAGTCGGGAGTCATGGCAAAGGCCTCAAGCAAAGAGGCTTGTCATGGCTTTCGAGAAGCCCAGCAAGCTGTCCTCACCGCACCCTTCGATGATATGTGGGACACGTTCACAAACCTGGCTCAATTCTATCTTCTTCACTTCGATGATAAAGAGATCGGATACTGCGCCATGAACGATGGCGCGGAGCTGCTTGCCTTCTATTTAGAAGCAGCCTGGGAAGACCGCGCCGAGATCCTTCTTGGTGAATTGATTGAGTCATTAAAACTTCGCGCTGCTTGTCCTTCAAGCGTCGATCCAAGCTTCCTCTCTGTCGCTTTATCTTTGGGACAGAGCGCCGAGCCCGTGGCTCTCATGTATCATTCATTCATCGCTCCTGAGGGTCATGAATTCCTAGGCCTAAGACTCGCAGAAACGGCCGATCATGAAGCCGCTGTGGCCTTTGCAGAGACCGCGATCGGTGCACCACGAGCTTTTTTAGAGCCGTATTTCCAAGAGCGAATCGCCAAGCAGGAGTTATTCCTTCATGAGGACGCTGGGGTCATTCTCGCCAGCGGGGAGCTTCGCAGTGATTTATGGCGCGAGCGCCATGCCCACCTTGGGGTCATTGTTCACCAGGAGCAGCGAGGCAAAGGCCTGGGTTATCTCATGATGCATAGCCTGATTCGAGAATGCCAAAAGCGCGATTTCGAACCGCTCTGTTCAACCGAACCTGGCAATGCCGCCGCCCGACGAATGATTGAGAAGGCGGGTTTTCGTAGCCGCCACAGAGTCTTCAAAATTCAATTGTCATCCTAAATCGCCCGGCTGGATGATATCTTTACCTGTCATTAGTGCTAAAAAACAAGTTAAGGAACTTCTTATGCGTGTCAATTGTAGTGCCCTTTGTCTGTCTTTGATGCTTTTGGTCGGCTGCTCCTCAACAGGTCATCATGAGTTTTCTCCGCCTATTAAAACAATGTCTAGCGAGTTTAAGACACCCGGAGGTTTTCAGGGAACTGTCACTGTTCACTTTGAGAAGGAAGCAACGCGGCTCAAGCGATACATTCCAGAAGATGAGATGCAGGCCCTCCACAAGGACCTCTGGCTCGATTCACAGGCGCCACAAACGATCCTTGGCTACGTCGATGTTCGTTGGACACCAGCGAAGCCGATCAGCGCTAACAAAGCAGGAGTCGGTCCCTTTTATCATCGCTTGATGCTAGTCGCGATTCCCTATGATAAAGAGAACACGGCTATCCAATTCGTGGGAATGGACACCTATGACCTCGGATCCTCATGGGCAATGGACGGTCAGAAGAAGGTTGAAGCAGGCCACGGCAACTTTCAACCCGTGGTGGCCTTGCGAGGCTGGTACCGTGACAATGGGAAGCATGAAGGGTATCTGACCGTTCGAGATTTTAAACCAGAAGATGTCGACGGAACCTATCACAGCACGCCAGCCACTCAGTTAGAGCTGAAGTTCAAGGTTGACCCCGGAATTTGAATGATATTTTGGCTTTGAACAAATTGCATTTTTGGGAGTGTCTCATTAAAATGACAGGGCTTGTATTCATGCACTCATTTTAGAAGGAGAGCGATCATGAAGCAGCTTGTTAAAATCACCGGAGTCATTGCTGTGGCTATGTTTATCAGCGCTTGTGGGTCGACCCCGAAGAAATCTTCGGCGCCAAAGACGACCTATAAGCCGAGGCCTGCTCGCAAGAAGACCATGGATGATTATGTGGCCGATTTGAAGAGCAATAACAGCGCAACGCGCTTGGCGGCTTCGAATAAGTTGGCGACCATGGGGACTCCCGCGGCCAAGAAAGTGATTGTTCTCTATGCCCATCCAAACGTCAATGTCCATCGCCAGGCGGTGAAGTGCCTAGTCAAAATGAAGAAGCCAGCGACGTCGGTGATTTCAGACACGCTTTCGAAGAGCTCTGTGAAACAAGTGAAAATGCTCTGTTGCATGAGCTTGACCTTGATGGGCAGCCCCGCTGGGGATGAGGCCTTTGTCAATCTTTTGGTTGCTATGAGCGACAAGGACAAAGAAGTCGCGGCCCAGGCGAAGCTGGCGGCGAAGATTATCATGGCCGGAATGAGTAAGAAAAAGTAATTGAAGCTCGAATTTGAGGGCTGAACCTTGGCATTCACTCTAAGTCCATTAAGCCTTTATCAAAAGCGTCCAAGCGGCTCTGAATCCAGTCCTCTCCAAAGTGTTTGTAGGCCCTCTCTTTCACTCCCGGGACATTGTCCCCGTGCCATTCAAAGGGCCAGTCCAACAATTGACTGATGGCCTGAGCCGCCCACCATGAGGGATCATTTGGATCAGCAGCAACACTGTGAATCTCTCGGCGAAAACGAATCCGTGATGGATGATAGGCCAAGCGTTGAAAGAGTATGTCACGGCGTTTTTCTTCGGCTGTCACTAACAAGTGAGAGAGCTCCCGATCGGCGCCCATAGCGAGGACAGGATGCTCCAAATCTCCTAATTCTAAGAGGACGCTGTCTCGCCTGTCTTCCCTGCGTTTGCTGCCTTTAGCGGCTCTCTTTAACAACTCCAAAGCCGTGCCCTGATCTTCGTCAAGGACAGCGAGGGCATCCTCTATAAGACCTCTAAAGAACGTCATCTGGGTCGAAGTCTTGTAAGGCTTTGGGTTCTTCCTATTTAAGATCTCTTTGATCTGCGCCAATCGCTCTGGATCAAGCTTGATTCTCTTCGCCATAATTGGACCTCCTCATTGGCAACGAGACCTCGGCCACTGAATTTTAGGGCTTTGGGTGGGGAGCAGCAAAAGCGAGGCTTCTGATTTTTCCCCAATCCATATTTCATCAGCCCCCAAAGTCAAAATTTCCAACTGGTCGGACCAGTGGACCAATTCTTGCATAACTATCCCTCCAGAAACCCCACACGACTCTGGAGGCCCCATGTTTCAACGATTATCACTTCTTCTTGTGTTTACTCTGGCAGTTCTTTCACAGGCTTGCCGTTCAATTCCTGACAGTGAGAGCGCGGGCTCTCGGGACAGCATCGATCGCCCTAGCCTTCTAGGAGAGCGCATTGACGCTATACCAGAAGAGATCACCGACGACTTTGGATTGCTGTCAAAGTCGGAGACCCCCATCTCGAAGACGGCGTTCTGGGTCGGAGCGGGAATTGGAGCTCTTCCATTGATCCCCCTCTCAGCCCCCTTTGAGGGGAGGACCGACCTTGATGCAGAGATGCTCTATGCCCCGAGTATCACCACGGGACTGATCGTCGGTTCAGCCCTCGCCGCCCCCCTTTACCTGATTGAAAAGCCAAGCGTCAAAGTGGGCAAGGCTCTGAAAAAGAAATCGGCCGCTCCCCGGAGCTGATAAATAAAGGCTCTGTCAATTTTTGCTCAACAATAGTTCAGTCATTCAATCGAATTGTCATTGGAAGAGAGAATAACCATGTTTCAAAAATTAATCACGATCGCTGTCGCCCTTCTTCTCTGTTTTACCGGGGGCTGCAGTTCCAGTCCGAAGAATGAAATCCAAGACCATCAGAACGAGGAAGCCGTCATAGAAAGCTCTGAAGACATGGACTCTAAGGACAATTCCAATTCAGAGCCTTTCTATTCTGGTTCCTATGTGGGCGTTTCTAGCGGCGTGGAAGAAGACTTGGGCCTGTTGGGGAAATCAGCAACGCCGGTCTCCAATGAGATCTTTTGGGTGAGCACTGGCATCTTTGGTCTGCCTCTTTTCGTACTTGCTTTCCCCATTCAACAGGCCGGCGATCTCTCCAACGATATCTATAAGCCAGCTTTCCTAGTCGGCAATGTCGCCGGGGGCGTTATTGTCGCGCCTTTCTACCTGGTTGAGAAATCCTATGTGACCACCAAGGATAACTTCACTGATTCGGGCTCTTAACGCCAGTTTTACTCATCGCGGATTGAGCCCTCGCTTTCGTCCTTGATATTTTAATACTAGGTGTGACGGTGCCCAACGAAGTGAAATGGGGTGGGTCCGAAGTTTCTAAAGGTGGGGCAGCTCATTGGTCAAGAAAACCAAGGGCGCCCCTGATTTCAAGCTTCTTAGAAATCTTCTCTAATCAACTTTTGAGACCAGTTACAATGATTGAACTCGATGAAGAAAGAGAGGATTGAATAGGGATGACCGGGACAGAGGACAAATCTGGCAAGACTGAGGGAATACAATGCATTCGTTGTGGAGCTTCTCTCGATGGTGATCCTCTCAAATACGACATGATCTACTGCTTCCCATGTTTGCCTAAGGCCATCTCGAAGACTTTGGCGGGGCAGAAAGCTTGTCTTAAGGGAGCCCAGGGCGGCCTTTTCTATTCATATATGTTGTCTTTCATGACTTTCCAATTTGCGGTTCTTGATGGCCTGCCTAACATTTGGTCGGTGACAGAAGCGCTGTCCGTTTCTCTGCTAGGCTCGCTGCTGTGGTTGAGCTTGGCCTTTGTTCTTGGATCTAGGGCTTCTCATAGAGCGGCGGAGGAATGCGAAATTGACTCCGACGAACTATTTATGTGCAAAGTGACCAAGGCAAAGATTTGTCGCAATCTCGCGCTGCGCTGCCTGCCGATCGCGCTCGCATTTTATGCTCTGACTCGGCTTGGCTTTTGGCTGCTGGGATACGGGAATTGGCACCGATTACTGAGGCATCCCCCAACGATGATCTTTGTCGCTGGCTGTCTCTATGTCACTTTGTTTCTTACAGCGCGAAAATCGGTCGATGTCATGATCGGGAGCTTGCGAACAGAGCTGTTTAGAGACGTCAATGAGTGATGCCCTTTATCTGCGGGGGAAAAGTCAGGTCGTCTTCGCAAAGCGCTGAGGACTTTTAGACTCTCATGGCCGCCGCGAAAATAGGGCACCCTGAGCAGCCTCTCATGCAGCAAGCTTTTTTCTTTTTTGGCTTCTTTTTTGACAGCGCTACAGAGTTTTTAATAATCGCTGTGGGAGCAAGGATGCCCTCGGGGTAGCCCCTGAGGCTCCCTACAGTCAGACCCCGAACCTTTGCGGCTTGGGGACGCCGATTCTTCAAAGACCCGACAGTCAGGTTGGGGCGTCTCTTCATAAACGGGGTGATTCTCCAAAGTGAGCTAGCTTATCCTAAGATAGGCTTTCGAGGGGACCGTTGTAAAGCCTCAGAAAGATTTGTGGAGTCGGGAATATGACCGCGTTCGAAGCTGCAA
>JARGOJ010000615.1:2298-5772 GCA_029210225.1 Planctomycetota bacterium | reverse complement strand
CCCTCGCAACCCACAGTAACCATCGTGTGTGAACCCCGTAAGGGAGTGTAGAAGAGATTATGGACTTAGTATTCCCTATAACCTTGTTCCTTGTCATGGTCAGTGTTGCTCTGACGATATGGCTTGGCCTTCAGGAAGCGGGATGGATATCGCGCTTATTGAGAGTGACTGAGACGGTCCATTCCGATCATGAAAAGTTGCAATCGCGCTTTGAGGCCAGCGAAGCCCTGGTGGGGGCTGTGGCTCGTTACTTCGCAACCTCCCGTTATGAGCATGGCTCCGACTTGTCTACGAGTTGTGAAGCGATGATTGCTTCAAGTCTCAAGAAACTCCTCGTCGCGCCAAAAGATACCGCAACCCTGGAATCTGCTCCTGAAGCTCTTGCTCGCTTACCGCTGTGGTTTCGTGGGAAAAGCAATGACGTGATTCTGGTGGACCGAATGTTTGAGGTTCTTGAGGCGTTGATGCCTGTGAGGCATGCAAAGGAGTCTGTGGATGTCGCTGAGACAGCCCATGACCTCTTGAAGGTCTGCTACGCTATCCACAACGTCGTTGCGCCCGGTGCTTCCCACGTTGATAGTAGACTAGTCGCCTTTGAAGCGCAATTTTCCAGGCTCAATGCCGAGATTGATGATCAGTCAGAGTCTTGGGAAACTCGTCTCGCGGGAACAGGTAGTGCTGATTTGGAAAAGACAGTTGTTCACTCAAAGCCATTGTTAAGGCTGAAGCCTCGACAGTTGTTAGAAGCCGGAATTTGCGATTCTGTCGCTCCTAGCGACCCTCATGCGCCCACAAGCACAGAACCTTCAAAAGAAGCCCCCCCAGTGATAAGTCGGATTTTACTTGTGGCTGTGACCTGTGTATGGATTGTGACAGGGGTGAGTGTTGGTGTTCTGGCTTACGTGAATGAAGGACTAAAGAAGGCTACACAAGACAAGTTAGATGCTGCCAACACAACAATTGCGGCGAAGAATATCGAGATCGCAAAGAAGATTACCGAGATCGCAACGAAGGATACCCAGATCGAAAATTTGGAGAAAACCGAAAAAGACCTCAATGCGAAATTGAAGGCTCAAAAAGATTCACTCAAGCGATTAATAGCCGAACGGGATACTCTCGCGCGTCAGTTCAAAGAAACTCTAGGAAGTCTCGAAAAAATTGTCGGGAATTTGAAGGAGACCAATACCAAGACAAAATTCACCTCCCCGCTTGAAAAGACGACTAAAGAAAACATCACGAGTTTGAAGAATACTATTGAACAGCCAACCAGCGCAGAAAGTGAGAATCCGTTTGAGGAGAGACTTTTAACTTGCATGAGTAATCTCAAAGCTCTGTTGGTTCTTTCTCACCGCTTTCTCGGGATTCTGAAGTATTCCTATGGAGAAGATTCATTCAAGGCGATCAATCTAGCCCTAACACGCGAAGACAATCGCATCCCCTTGGATGAAAAAGGGGCGTTTCTCAAGTTTGACGTGGAAATAGATTCAGCTCTCTTAAAACAAAGCCACTTGATAGACAAGGCATTTAGTGACAGTGCGATTCGCTTTCGTTGGCCAACAGAAGAAGGTGATTCCACTGTTGGTCAGGCATTGTTGAGTCGAGACATAAATATGTTGAGTATTTTGAGAGATCAGTATGTCATTCCCAATAAATCTCTGGCAGTTTACCTAAATAATGTTGATCAGACTGCGAAACTAGAGACAGAAAAGTGGAAGACATGGATAGAAGAACTCCAGAAAAAAATCAAGGCGTCAACATTCTCTAAGAAAGTCACGGAAGAATTCAAAAATCTTCTCCAATCGGACCCGAAGCAAGTTTTGCAGTGGAAGAGAGCCGATACAACACTGATTCCTGCAATCAATTTTACCCGTCTCGAACTGAAATTTGGTGTGAGCCAGAAGGATTGAGCCCCATGAAGCAAAGATCCCACACGTGCGTTATTGTTGTCTTGATACTCTCTTCTCTTCTTGTCGCTTGTAAGAAGTCAGTTGAAGTCAAAGGATGCTCTGATTGCCCGAGTCATACAGCCCGCATTAACGAGCTTGAAGGTGACAAAAAGGCATTAGTGAATAAAATTGCCAAGCTTGAAGGTGACAAAAAATCACTGAAAAGTAACGTGAGTCATGAGTCACTGATTAAAACTTTGAAGAAGGCTCTCAAGATGACAGATGATCTTATCGAAAGCAGGGAGAATATTGCCACTCCGGAGATACTGAATGTCAATGGGATATCAAAACTCGATAAAGAATTGAGCACACTTCAATCGGCATTGGACCAAGTTAACGCGATCAAGAACATTCCACAATTTGCGGCCAATCTCAGGAATCAGAATGCTGCAGCTTGCGCAACGGCCGCTGATTTTTTCCTTGAGAGGGGGAAATTCTCCAAAATGAAGGCTCTCAGTCGAATCAAAGCGTTAAGACAGGCGCAAGCATTGGCAGCGCTTCTCCGAGATGAAGCTAGGGAACGAGATTACAAAGCTAGGGATAAGAACGCTATAGAGTCCCTCAACGCCTTGAAAAAATGTCTTGAGAATTAGGAGCCTCGAAATCATGCAAACTCCAGGGACTTTCCTTTTTTACCGGATACTCAGCGCTGTTGTGTTTGTAACCCTGTGCCATGGGCCTCAAACACTTGTTTTTGCTCAGCAAGGCAAGCGAGGCGCGACCAAAAAAGAGCTTGTAGCAAAGGTTCGAAAACTCGAAAGAGAGCTCCAAATCCAAACGAAGATCATGAATTTCAATCAGTTGACAACAGTCTTACTATACGAACATCTCTTCGTAAGCCAGCAGACTTTACTCAAACAAAAAAAAACGTGTAAAGAGCTAGAATTAGCAAAGAGGCGCATTTCTAGACAATTCAAAAATGAGAAGACCGAGTTTAAGGAAGTGCTGAAAGCCCAAAAAAAATCTTTTGAGAAGACTATAAAGGTTGCATTGGCAAAAGAGAAAGAACGTTCCAAAAAGGCTCTCGAAAATCTCAAAACCAAACTAAACAGAAAGATAATGACCCTCGAAGATGGACTTGGTGAGGCTCGATCACAATTGAAAACAAGAAATGACGAGTACGAAGATCTGAAGATTCGCTGTGGAACACTCAAAAAAAGGTGTAAGAAACTGGAAGTTACCCTCATAGAAAAAACGGAGAATAACAAGAGAGCATTGGTAGCGCTAAAGAAGGAGCATAAAAGGCAGCTTGAGATTAGAGACTCGAGAATAAAGACCTTCGAGGACAATTGCGAGCGTGCTCTAGGAGCAGTGAAAGTTGTGACTCTCGAATTCAAAAAATCACTAAAACGCCGCTCAAAGACGAGAGAAGCATTGACGGCCTTCAGCAAAAAGAGGCTGCCAAAGCTCCAGAAAGAATTGAGCACACTTCAGTCAGCTTTGAACCAAGTTAACGCGATCAAAAACATTCCTCAATTTGCGGCCAATCTCAGGAATCAGAATGCTGCAGCTTGCGCAACGGCCGCTG
>JARGOJ010000615.1:0-2198 GCA_029210225.1 Planctomycetota bacterium | reverse complement strand
ATTTTTTCCTTGAGAGGGGGAGGTTCGCCAAGATTAAGGCCCTCAGTCGAATCAATGCGCTAAACAACACCAAAAGCTTAACTACACTTCTACAAAACCAGAAACTCGATAAAGAATTCCTAGCTTCCGAAAAGGCTATCGTAGACACCTTTTCAAAACTCACCAAGGCTATACAAAAAGAGATTGCGCCTAAGTAGTGACGCTCGAATCACATTTCCAGATGCACATTTCCTCGGGTTTTTCCTTGCCGACTACTGGTCGGGACCTTTGAACTCCAGCCTGTACCCAAGCCCATTGGTAGTCGCTTCCAAGGCTGTCAGTAAAAGTGGCAACGGAAGAGCGGTACTCTTGCCAGTGACCAGGTCGGAGCACTGCGTTGAGGAGTTCCTCAAAGGCTGCATGGAGCTGAGCCGCGCTATTGGGACCCGGTTCCGTAGCCTCCGGGATAGTGAACAGTGAGGCCTCAAGGGACTGCTGAGCGTTGACTTGTAGTCGCGCGTGGCGAAGTAGGGAAAGAAAGTCGATAAGAGAGCCGCGTTGACTCTGCCAGCGACGTCTCAACTCTTCCCAAAGGTAAATCAGCGCGCTTTGCATAACACTGTCGTGAGCAAGGATATGAGCTTCCAGGGATCCGATCATCCTTTGAAAGGTTCGCTCAGAGTGCTTTAATAGGCTACGGGCCGCTGATAGAGTGAGGCAGCAGGCATCCTCAAGGTCCTCTCCTGAAACCCTCAGCAAAGCCAAAGAGTCCGCCTCGCTCGGAATGACCACCAGTCCCTCCTCCTGCGTCAGCTTTAGAGACAGGTCCTGGGCATCTCCATATGCTAAGGAGTTTCGGATCTTCAAACCAGTGTCCGTTTTTTCGCATGGCAGGCTGCCGAGCGATCCATCGGGAAGCAGAAAGTCGAGCGCTGAGTCTGTAATAGCAAGCAGCCCTGGCCCCGTTTGACCGAATCCATGAGACAGATGGCCCAGTTCATATACGACGCCGTTGAATCGCGCTGAGGTCAGGACAGTGTTAGGACCTCTCTTGCAACGGTCTAATCGAAGTTCTTGGGTCATGACGCATTCTCCTTTTCAGCGAGGGCGCGCTCACATTTGTCATGAAGGGACCTGAGTTGTTGATAGAGTTCTCCAAGAGGCTGGGTCGAGAGAACAGAGAGAGCCCAACCCCTGATCGTTTGGCCTCCAACCTCCTTGGCGAGGGCCTTGAAGGATGAGCCCTCTTTGCGCCGTGCAATGCCCATGAGTAAAACGAGACAGCTCATCCAAGTTCGTAGAAGGCTAAGGAGTGGGGGGCTTGGCGCCCGTTCGAAGCTCTTACGGAGCTTATCCAGCAACTGTCGAATGTCTCCTTCATACTTGGTTCCAAGCACTTTGCCAAAGCAGTGACGGGTCAGAAGGTCTTCGTCTTCTTTGGTAAGAGTAAACTGCAATCGGGAACAATCAAGCCATGAGTTGGATCGCAAGTCGGAATAGCTTGCCAGCGCAGAACGCTCACTGGTGCCGTTGTTCAGGACTCTCAGCAAGTCAGAGATATTAGATTGAGTGGTCACTGGATCATTGGCCAAATTCGCAGGAACGGCTTGCCAAAAATAGGTCGCCACGAGCAGGTCACAGGCAAGGGTTACGACCATATTGTTTCTTACTTGCTGATCCTGATCGATGGCGACGGCCTGCCAATTCGAGTTGGCCTGAGCTGAAATCAAGCAAGGAAACGTCGACCCTCCGGTGCAGAATGAACCCTTGGTGAGAAAGGAAGCCCGTCCGTCGAGCCCAAGTGTGAGAGGTTCTGACAGTTCAAATTGAACAGGCTCCAATGTTCCTTGTGAGAGCTGCCTAACGAGATCTTGCGCTCCAGGACTGGACTCGCTGAGTTTTCTTATCTGAACTAACTGGAAGTTATTTCCCTCCGGCAAAGAGATTTCAAGACAGGTGGCTGGGCCCAGAATAAAAGAAAGTACCTGACCTCTTTGTGTCGTTGTTAGGTCCGTCAAAGCACTCTCGATTTCCTTTTTCAAAGTGGTGTGGCTCATCTTTGTCCTTTCAGGGAGTGGAGCTTCGATAGACTTGGGCATCGAGTTTAGAGATTCCGCGTAGAGCTTCATTCAGCTGGGTCTTGAAATCGTCGTCCTCATACCTAAAACTTCGGCCCTCGGGAACGAGTTCTCCGTATACTTCGTAGGAGCGGACCATGA
>JARGOJ010000614.1 GCA_029210225.1 Planctomycetota bacterium | reverse complement strand
ATTCGGCCCTCTCAGAAGTTTCGACACCTAAGGTCAACGTTCATACAGCTGAAGACCCGATTGAGTATCCGCTCCACGGCATCAATCAGATGCAAATGAACAAAGAGATCGGTCTGACCTTCGGAACCGCCCTCAAGTGTTTTCTTCGTATGGACCCGGATGTCATTCTGGTGGGAGAGATTCGCGACCTGGAAACGGGGGAAATCGCTATTGAAGCGGCCCTCACAGGTCACCTTTTGTTCTCCACCCTTCACACCAACGATGCCGCTGGAACCGTCGTTCGCTTCATTGAAATGGGTATTGAGCCCTTCATGGTCTCTTCGTCTATCTTGCTCGTCTGCGCTCAACGTCTTGGACGCCGGCTCTGTAAGAGCTGCAAGAAAGAGTGGGAGCCAAGCAAGGAAGAACTCGCCATTCTTGAGATGGATCCTCGACCCCTCGGCGAACCCATGTATAAACACAGCGAAAAAGGCTGCGCGAAGTGTGGAAAGCTTGGCTACAAAGGCCGAGTCGGTATCCACGAAGCTCTCACCCTCAATGATGAACTCCGCGACCTCATCAACCAGAGCGCGTCGGCAGACGAACTCAAAGACGCCGCCCGTCGAAATGGTATGCAGACCATGTTCCAGGATGCCCTCTGGAAGGTGAAAGCCGGAACCACCGATCTTGAAGATGTCATCGCAAAGATCAAACAGGATGGGGACATCAAACGTTAATCAGTGTGTCACTGGTTAACGTTTTGTTTTTCTCGGATTCCTGTCGTCTATTGACCACCAATCATCTTCGTCATAAACGCGACGCCAATCGCCATGAAAGTTAGACCCGACATGACTCCGGCTCCCGCCAGAATCAGTCTGTTAGGATTGTCTTTCTCAGCGCGGCTTGCGATAAACAGCATGATTATGGGGTCGACAATTCCAATAAACAACATGATTAAACCAACGATCATTCGAATTTCACAGAACTCTCCTTTAATAGCAGTGTTATCCATAACGCGTTGCTTAGGTGAGACGAATCATACTCGAAGAAACTTGAAGAAAAACAGTCGCAAGAGCACGAGGATTGGGATGTTAGACAAAAAAACACAGCTGCTTTCAATTGTAGCCATCATGGCCGGCCTTTCATTTGGGTCCATCGCCCAAGGGGAAGACCTCAGCGAGAAAGGCGCCCAGCGCCTACAGAAACACTTCGTAAAAATCGCAAAGGAAGCCAGCCCAAAGACAGTCTGCGTCTTAGGGGTCGCAGGCTCCGGCACTGGCGCGGTCATCAGCGCTGACGGCTTGGTTGTCACCAATGCCCACGTCGCCGCCGTCTCTCGCTATTCTGTCTTGCTCTTCTCGGACGGAACAAAGCGCCTCGCCAAGCGCCAGGGCATTGATTACGGTCGTGACCTGGCCTTCTACCGACTTGTAAAGAAACCAGCCCAGCCGCTGCCCTTCTTTGAGTTGTCAAAGTCGAACCCTGAATTCGGCTCTTGGATCGCCGCCATTGGCTATCCCGGCGGACCTCGGACGACCGCCGCGCCAACCTTCTCCATTGGAGTCGTGCGAAAAGGCGCCGGGCCAGGCAACGTCAACGGCGTGCTGAACTACGACGACGCGATCACCTCTGACGCGCCCCTCTTTCCAGGAAACAGTGGCGGCCCCATGGTCGACCTCCAGGGGCGATTGGCCGGAATCAACGGCGCCGTAAACCTTCAAGGAACGGCTTCCTACTCCATTCCAATCGCTCGTGTTCGCCAACGCATGAAGCAACTTAGCGACGGGATCATCATGCTTCCCCAGGGTCAGAAGATTAACATCAAGAAGAACTTCATCGCCCGAGGTCTCTTCAAGCTCATTGATTCAAACATCAAGCGCATGATGGAGCAACGCATCAACGGCACCGCCCCTAAGCTCCCCGCTCCTACAACCGCCGTCCCAAGCGTTCCGAACTTTGAGGAGTCGGACGATCTCGCCAAGCGCGCCCTCAAGACCCCACGTGTCAAGCAACTAAGCAAGGCCATGAGCACCGCGCAAAACGCCGCAAAAAAAGCCGTGGTGACTCTGCAAGACGGCGCTGGAAAGGCCATCGCTTATGCCACGATTGTCTCTCAAAACTACGCAGTCGCCGTCGCAAGCCGAATTGGCAACCGCAAAGCTGTGATCGTTAAGGGATATGGCCAAGCGCGAGTCATCAACATTGATCGCGCCCAAAACATCGCGCTTATCAAATTGCCAAGGGCTGCCAAAGCGCTTCCATGGAGACACAATACCCCTGTCGGAAGCCTTGTTTTCTCCGGTGGACCATACAACACACCAGGCGCCCTCAGCGCCAAGAGTCGATCTGTCAACGGTCGTATGGCAGCAGCTATGGCTCAAAGCGGTGGGTTCCCCGCACCGATCCAAAGCGCGCTTGATTCAGCGAAGAAGCTCGCCAAGCGTTTCAACATAAGCGTCATTGAAGAGCTCGTTGACCAAATGTTGAAGTCGACCGAAGCTCGCGGTTCATACATGAAGGGCAACGCGCCTCGCGGTTTCCGCTCGGTCCTCTCTCACGATTCCCCCCTCGCTCCGAGCCAAATCGGAACTCCCCTTGTCGATAAGAGCGGTCGCCTCATCGGAGTCAACGTCGCCAACGCCCACTTCGGCACCAGCTACGCCGTCGGCATCAACGACCTGATCAAGTCCTTTCCCCAGATAAACGGTGGCAAAGCACGCCCTAAAACTCAGCGGAAGAAGAGCGGCTTTTGAAGTTCCAGGGAGCCATCATTGCGGGGGGAGAGGGCAGCCGACTAGGGGGCTGTATCAAAGCTCTCCTTCCAACACCTGACGGCACAACTTTGCTTAGAAGGAATGCGCAGCTGCTTGAAGAGATTTCCGGTTGCCTTCCTCTTCTTTCAACGAACGACCCCACGCTCTTTTTGGGAGAGCTGGGGTTAGATTCATTTGTCGAGGATTTAAACGGCGAGAAGATTGGTCCCCTCGGGGGCTTCTTAAGCACACTTCGGAAGACCGAGGTTGATGCGCTGATCTTTGTCGCTGGGGATATGCCATTCCTGGACAAGGCCGTGCTTCAGAGCTTTGTTGATGAGTTCCAAGACAGTGGACATCAAGGCCTCTGGTCGATGTCTGGAGGATTTGGCCAGCCCTTTCCCTCGATCCTCTCGAAGAGCTGCCTCCCAGAACTCGAAATGGCCTACAAAGACCGACTATTTTCCCTTCAGAAAGTCTTTCAAGGTCGGCTTTCTATGGCCACTTGGAGCGAAGAATCCAAATGCGCTCTAGACCCAGAGGGACGAAGTTTTAACAATATCAATTCCTACGCCGACCTTGAGAGCTATCTCGGACTGAATCGGGCGCAGGTCATGACGCTTTTAAGCCAACAGAGCCGGGCTCAGGCCCACTGAGGTTCCTCGTGTTTTACTTCGCCAAATTCTTGCAAGCCCTCGGGATGGGAATCCTGGGAATCGGCTTACTCATTGGGATGCAAACGCAAGACACACGAAGTGAACTCAAGATGCTCGCGGCCGGTGGCGTGGTCTTCTTCATCGGATGGCTCGTCGAAAAACGCCGGGAGAGCACCCAAAAATAGAGCACCCTCCCAAAGGTCTTCATTCTTTCAATCGACTTAGTAAACCGAAGCGTGGAAGTGATTGTGATGCCCAGACCAATATTGAACGCCACGAACTCCTGAGTCATTGAAGAGAATGACCCGCGTTGAAATCTGAGCGCGAAAGCGATCGATGAGAACCTGAGTGTAGTATCGACTGTAGGCTCCCTGATAAATCGTCACTCCATTCTCGGTCGCATCTGTTCTCTGCGGGATGATATCGACGTCGACACCGCGCTGATGGCTAGAGTGTGGCGCCATGTATCCGCCGTTTTGAAGGCTGATGTTCCCGACTCCAAAGCGTGTCTTGCGAACAGAGCTCCAGCTTCGTCCGGTGCGCTCGATAGCGTAGATCAACCGTGGTGTTCCCCAACGCTTGTAAGCCTGCCCATATGAGTAAAAACCTGTCCCTGAAGACGCCAGTTGGATAAAGCCAGCCCGGGAGGTCGCACGTGACGGCGCAGGAGTACTACTGCTTCCCGATGACGAATTCACCGATGCGAGGTAGCCGCTATGAACCCACGCGCTGCCCCCCTCATAGTTAAAGTTCCGCCACGGTCCGTTCGACCCCCGCACAGCGATCTGGGTGCCACTTCCGAGGCGAGCCAAAACGCGATACTGGCTACCCGCGCCGCTTCGAGCGTTCAGAGCGCTCGCAGTGACACGAAAGAGTGGGGTCGTTGTCGGGACCAGATAGAGCCCGTGAGCCCAACCAGTTCGAGCACCGATCTGAAGCTTCAGATACGAACCGCTCCAGCCAATCGCAGGATAAACCTGATTTCTAGTGATAGTCGTGAGGACCGCGTAGTTGCCCCCTGGGCCAGAGCGAACATTGAGCACGTTCGCGTTGACTCGCATAGGACCTTCCGTCGCTGCCTGAGCCGTAGCAAAAGAGCCCAAGAACGCTATCGATAAGACAAGGACCAAAATTTTCCGAGACATGAGCTTTCCTCCAGCTTTCGAAAATGAATGTCTGTTCTTCTGGAACTAGCCTTTGGCAATGCGATGCCGTGCAATAAAACTCAATTATTTTTAAGCAAAACAAAATCAACAACAATTGATTCACACAAGCAAATAAGCAATGCACAGCCAATTCAATCACTATTAATTTAGCGCGAATCGATACTGAGATAAGAAGTGAATGCAATGATTAGATGCGATGGAATCAAATCGTGTCTGGGTGGCTTTCCTCGAAGGCAAAATCGACGTTCAAGGTAGATTTCCAGCAGCCGCTGAATCTCATCACAGAAAAGCAGATTTATTTTTCAGAGCGGAAAACTAATCAGGAAGGATTCGATCTCAGACAAGGCTGAGTCTCGCTTCACGAAGCCTTTGACCTCGAAGCGTAGGCCAGTCGAACGAAGAGAAACTTTGATGTAGTGAAAAGGACGAAGATCAGGTCCCTGGAAGAGATCGGTATGGTCTCGATTATCCTTCGGACGACGTCCGAACCGCGCTCCTCCCCCTCCAGCTGAGACCAGGAAGTGTTTGCTTCTCTTCTTTAAGTGCTCGTACCCGTGAGCGTGACCGCTCACAAAAGCCAGGCCCTTCTTCGACTTTCGAAACGGCTTGGCGAAGGACTCATGAACGACATTATCCCCACTGACAACCCAGCTATTGCTGTATGGAGGATGATGGGTGAAGACCAGAAAGCCACGCATTGCCTGGTCTGCATCGATCTTCTCAAGTTCCGAATCAAACCAATCCTTTTGCTCCGCTTTCTCACTTGGGGTCAACTCTTTGAAATTTGAGTTAAGAATGAGCAACGCCACAGGTCCGTGATTCCGCCGATACCAGGTCTTCTCTTTCAATAGCGGAAAGCGTTGGTGAAGGCTGTCTTTGCACCAAGAATCCACGCCCCAATATTCGTGGTTCCCGACAACAGGCAGCAGGGCCTTCCCTGATTCGTGGATGGGATCGAGGAGACGGTCGAAGTCGGCCCATTGATGTTTGGAGGACGCGTCGAAGACCATGTCGCCAACTAAAACAAGAAAGCCCGCGTCTTCTTTGCCTGCCTCTTTTAAAAGGCGAATGGACACATCGACGTTCTCTTCTCGACGCATGATCCACTGCTCGTACAAAGAGCTTCGTTGAGTGTCGCCGACAATTAAGAAGGGCTTTGGGAAATCGGCGCTGTCTTCTAAAACGCGATACTCCGTGGGCAGCTGCGCAGGACTTGGGAAG
>JARGOJ010000613.1 GCA_029210225.1 Planctomycetota bacterium | reverse complement strand
GACCTTGGCTTAGTTTGTTTTCTTTGTAGGTGCCCGCGATAAGGAATTGTCGTTGGCCGGCTGAGGTGAAGAAGGAGAGTTTCTCGCCGGGTTTGAGGGATTCGCGTTGGCTAAAGCTTTCACTGACGAGGATGGCCTGCGGGTTCATTGCGAGGACCATGGGATTGGAGATTTGAACGTTTTTATTGTTGGGATCATCGAGTCCATAGACCTTTTTTGTCGATTCGGAGAGGAGGTCGAGTCCAAGGACGAGATAGCGACGGCTTGATAGTGATGTTTTTTCGGTGTTGGGAGTCTTTGTGTTTTTTGTTGGGCGGGCGTAATTGACGAGAATGGGGGCTGCTGATTCGACACTTGGGTTTTTCAGAACTGTGCCAATGAGGGATTGATCGAGGCCGTTACGGCTGCCTTCAACAATGAGGTCGGAGTTTTGGCTGGCCGCGGAGAAGACGGCTTTGAAGCCGTGGAGGGTTGTTTCGTTGAGGGCACGAACACCGACAAAGACGGAGACACCTAGGGCGATGCCGGTGATCATGAGGGCGCTACGAAGGGGTTGGAGGGTGAGGTGTTTGAGGGTGATCATTCTTATGAGGGTTTTCACGGTGAGTCTCCGTTGTTTTTGGGACGTCTCCGGTCTTCAGCGATTTGGCCGTCAATGAGGTGAAGGTTTCGCTTGGCGCGGGCGGCGACTCGATCATCGTGGGTGACGAGAATCATGGTTATTTGTGTTTCTTGGCGAAGTTCTTCGAGGAGGTTGAGGACGGTTTCACTGGCTTTGCTATCGAGGTTGCCGGTGGGTTCGTCGGCGAGAAGGAGTTTTGGTTCAGCGACGAGAGCTCGGGCGAGGGCGACGCGTTGTTGTTGTCCTCCGGAGAGTTCGTCGGGGCGGTGTTGAAGTCTATCTCCGAGGCCGACTCGTTGGAGAAGTCTGTCGGCGTTTTGGAGTGCTGTGGAGCGGGGCACACCGTCAAGGAGGAGTGGGAGTGCGGCGTTTTCTTGGGCTGTGAGGGTGGGTAGTAGGTTGAAGAATTGGAAGACAAATCCGAGTTGTTGTCGTCGGAATGTGGCGAGTTGGTTGTCGCTCATTTTGGAGATGTCTTGCCCGAGAATTTTCACGGAGCCTTTGCTCGGTGTATCGAGGGCGCCAAGAAGGTGGAGGAGTGTGCTTTTCCCGGAGCCGGAGGGTCCGGTGATGGCGATCATTTCGCCGGGTTTGGCTTTGAGGGAGAGGCCTCGAAGGGCTTGAACTTCGAGGAGTCGTTGGCGATAGATTTTCCATGCATTTTGGACTTCGATGGCGTAATTCAAGTCTCGACTGCTTTCTTCTTCTTTTTCTTGCGCTTGCGTTTGTAGAAGGGAATTTTTGTGGGGATGAGGGGGACTCTTTTTTTGCCGAGTCCGAGTTCGAAGTTCGTTCCTTCGGGGTGTTGCCCATTGATGTAGGCCATACAGAGGGCGCGTTCGAGTGTGGGGCTGTGGGTTCCGCTGCTGACAACACCGCAGGGAGTGTCTTGCCCGGCGATGAAGATTTCGTGGCCTTGACGTGGTATGCGGCGTCCTTCGACGAAGAAGCCTTTGAGGGATTTAGCGGGGCCATCCTCTTGGACTTTTAGAAGTTTTTCGGAGCCCATGAAGGGGTTTTTATCAAGTTGGACGGCGAATTGGAGGCCTGCTTCGAGGGGGTTGGTGTTTTCGTCGAGTTCGTGTCCATAGAGGGGCATACCAGCTTCGAGGCGGAGGGTATCTCGTGCGCCGAGGCCACAGGCGCGAAGGCCTAGGTCTTTGCCGGCTTTGAGAAGGCTTGTGAACATGAACTCGGCTCGGTTTGCGTCGAAGTAGAATTCGAAGCCATCTTCGCCGGTGTAACCGGTGCGGGCGACGAGGCAGGGGATACCTAGGACGGTTCCACCAGCAGCTTTGTAGCCTTTGACTGTTTTGAGATCGAGGTCGGTGAGGGGGCTTGTGATTTTTATGGCGTTGGGGCCTTGGAGGGCGATCATGGCCCAGTCTGCGGTGACGTCTTCGATTTTGGCGTCAAGATCTCCTTTGTTTTTCTGTAGCCATTGAAGAATTTTGTCGGTGTTGGAGGCGTTGACAACGAGGAGTAGGAGTTCGGGGAAGACGTAGTAGATGACGTCGTCAAGGACGTTGCCTTCTTGGTTGGGCATGAGGGCGTAGCGGGCGGCGCCTGTTTCGAGTCCTTCGACTTTGTTGGTGACGAGTTTGTCGAGGAAGGGGACACGGTCGTTTCCGGTGATGAGTATGCGTCCCATGTGTCCGAGGTCGAAGAGTCCGGCGGATGTTCGAACGGCGTGGTGTTCGTCTTTAATGCTGCCGTATCGGACGGGCATTTGATATCCGGCGAAGGGGACCATTGTTGCGCCGAGTGATACGTGGAGGTTGTGGAGGGTGGTTTGTTTCATTCCTATGTCTCTCTTGGAATTTGAGGGATATATGGAGGGCCCCAGATTTTGAGGGCTGAGTCTAGCTGAACGGTTGTTTTTTGTCTGCCTTGCAGAATGAGAAACGGGACAGAATTTTCGTCTGTCCCGTTTTGGTGTGATTTGAGTTTGTTGAGTGGTTACGAATTAGATGTCGTAGTAGAGGGAAAATTCGTAGGGGTGTGGGCGAAGGAGGAGGGGTTTAATCTCATTTTCTCGTTTGTATTCAATCCAGCTGAGGATGAGGTCTTTGGAGAAGACGTCGCCGGCGAGAAGCCACTCGTGGTCGTTTTCGAGGGCGTCTAATGCGGCTGAAAGGCTGGGGGGGGTGCTTGCCAGGTTGGCTTTTTCTTCTGGGGGGAGGTCATAGATATCTTTGTCGAGGGGTTCGCCTGGATCCATTTGATTGCGGATACCGTCGATGGCGGCCATGGTGATGGCGGCGAAGGCGAGGTATGGGTTGGCTGTGGGGTCGGGACAGCGGAATTCTAGGCGTTTGAGAGCGGGTTTTGAGGAATACATAGGAATTCGAATGGCTGCGGAGCGGTTTCTTGAGGAGTAGGCGAGGTTGCAGGGGGCTTCATAGCCGGGGACGAGGCGCTTGTAGCTGTTGACGGTGGGGTTTGTTAGGGCGACGAGCGCCGGAGCGTGTTTGAGTATGCCTGCGATGGCTTGGAGGGCAGTTTCGGACATTCCGGCGTAGCCTTCGCCGGCGAAGGTGTTTTGGCCATCTTTCCAGATGGAGAAGTGAATGTGCATTCCGCTGCCATTGTCTCCGTAGAGTGGTTTAGGCATGAAAGTGACGGTTTTTCCATGCATTTTCGCGGTGTTTTTGATGACGTATTTGTAACCTTGCATGATGTCGGCTTGGCGGACGAGGGTGTTGTATTTTACGTCAATTTCGGCTTGGCCTGCGGTGGCGACTTCATGGTGTTGACATTCCACTTCGATGCCAATTTTTTCGAGGTTTAGGACCATCTCGCTGCGTAGGTCTTGAAAGGCGTCAATGGGGGCGACGGGGAAGTAGCCGCCTTTGTGTTTCACTTTATGTCCGAGGTTGGGGCCTTCTTCACGACCGTGGTTCCAGTGTCCTTCAACTGAGTCAACGGAGAAGAAGGATTCTTCGGGTGAGTCCCCGAATCGTATGTCGTCGAATATGAAGAACTCGGCTTCTGGTCCAAAGTAGGCGGTATCCCCGAGGCCTGTGGACCGAAGGTATTCTTCGGCCATGCGAGCGACGTTGCGGGGGTCGCGGTTGTATTTTTGGCGAGTGATGGGGTCTTCAATGGAGCCGGTTATGACTAGAGTAGGAACATGAGTGAAGGGGTCAAGGAAAGCACTTTCTGGGTCTGGGATGACGAGCATATCGCTTTCATTGATGGCTTTCCAACCACGGATGGAGGATCCGTCGAAACCATAGCCGTCAACGAATTCTTCTTCGCCAAATTGGCTGATGGGAACGGAGAAGTGTTGCCATTGACCAAACAAGTCGGTGAAACGGATATCGACGATTTTGACATCATGATCGCGACATAGATCAAGAACTTCTTTTGGACTTCGGCTCATGGTTTCTCCTGATTTTCAAGACGGTAGGAACACTGACAGACAAGCAAACAAACAAATTGTGTGATTTCTCTTGGTCGGATTTGAGTAGAGATTATAACGCGCTGCGTCAGAAAAGGAACAATCTCTACTAAAAGTTCTTAGATGGCGCCTGGACCTCTTTCACCGGTTCGAATGCGGATGACTTCTTCGAGGGGGCTAATAAAGATGCGTCCGAGTTGATCGGATTGCTTTTTGAGCTCGGTTGCTCTCAAAATGGCGTGAATACTTGGCTCAACAAATTCTTCGTTGACAGCGATCATGATTTTTATGAAGGATTTGGCTGATTGAATGGGGTGTCCATAGGCTTCAGCGGCGGATTGCTTTGAGCTTTGTGAGATTTTTTGTTTTGAGAGACCCTGGCAGTCAATGACTGTTAAGCGAAAGACGCCGACAGAACCGAGCTCAGTTTTTGTTGGTTCGAGATTCTCAGGGGGGATAATCGCTGTAATGAGCTTCAACGCTCAATCCTTCCTCGTTGGCAATCGTTTGATTCCACTCATGAAGGGACGGAATTATACGAAATTCTGAGCAAAGATGGAATTGTCGGCGTTGAAAAGTTGCTTGGGACCTTGATGCTTGTTCCTGGGTTGCTTGGTGTGTTCAGAGCGAATTCAAAGAAGGCTTGATTTATTCTTTTTAACCGCTCTTTTGTTTTCGATGTTTCTAGTGGTTAGAACTGGACCCTTTATTTTCTTTGTTTGTATGGTGTCCCAGGTATCTCTTTTGGTCGGTCAGTGATTTTTATTGGGTTATTAATGTGCCAGCTTAGTCGTGGGTTAAGTTTGGGAGTTGGGGGAGGGTGTTGAGGTCTTTGATGAATATTTTTGAAAAGTCTGTCCTGTGAGTGTCTTTAGGGGCTCCCATGGGGAGTGACGTGTAACTAGAATGAGACTGGAAGGTTGAGATTCATGAAGCGGGCCATCACAATAGATTTATCTCTTCTTATCTTGACCTTAACATTCTTCGGAATGTTTGCTCCGGAGGAAGCTATGGCTGAGGCCATTGTTAAGCAGCGTGTTAAGAGCAAGCGAGCTTACAGAGTTTTATTTCGATACCAACCGGTGATTGCTGTCAAGTCGGTTCATTTGGCAGGGACCTTTAATGGGTGGCGGGTTGACTCGACGCCTATGAGTGAACGGGGGCATTCAGGGGTTTATGAGGTTGAAATCGAGTTGCCTTTTGGGAAGCATGAATACAAGTTTGTTTTGAACGGTGGCACTTGGCTTCAGGATGCGTCGAATTCGGAGACGCAGCCCGATGGGAATGGCGGTTTCAATTCTGTGGTTCATGTTGGGCGAAAGCCCGCGTCTTCAGCGGGTCAGGTTGGTGATGGGAAGTTGAGCGCGGAGGATTTGATTCATGATCCGAGGTCTTTATCGTTTGCGTCTGCGGTTGATGGGGATCGTCGTCTTATTTTGCGAGTTCATGTGTTGAAAAATGACGTCAAGTCGGTGCAGCTTGAGCGTCTTGTGAGTCGGATGGGAGGGTCGGGGATTTCGGCGGATCCGATGCGGAAGATAGCGACGGTGGCGGGGCGTGATGTTTATGAGGCCCGATTGTTTTTTGGGAAGAAGGTCCCAGGTGTCGTTCGATATCGCTTTCTCATAGATGATGGAGGGAAGAAGCCGTTTGTTTTTGGGAAGAATGGATTGGGGGGAGCTCGTTTTCAGTTGGTGATGGCTGGAGCGGGGCGTTTTGAGACGCCTGATTGGGTGAGGGATGCCATTTTT
>JARGOJ010000612.1 GCA_029210225.1 Planctomycetota bacterium | reverse complement strand
TCGGTCAAAGCGAAAAGCTCCGTCATCTCCACTCTTAGCTATCAACTCATCATAGGGACCGGCGGGATCGTCTCCTTTTCCCGGCTGTCTCAAGATGACTGTGACCCGTGCAAATGGCGCTCTATCTGCGCCATAAACTCGCCCTTCAATCGCTCCCGAAGGCTTGCTTAGCACCAAGCTCAGGGTCTTTGTCGACCCGGGGAGCGGGGTGATTTTTTGCGGCGGAGCAAGCCCTGACTCGCTGCGGGCGAGGAGGTCGTATTGGTCGGGAAAGAGCCGGGTGAAGGCGAAGCGTCCTTGATCATCGGTCCTTGTCACCAGGGTGTTTTGAACGTCCCTGAGCAAGACTTCACAGTTCACCGCAGGCTGCCCACCAAGCTCAAAGACCTCGCCACGAATAATCGCTGCATAAGCCGGAAGAGCCCAGATAATCTCACCCAGCTCGACATGGCTGTCTTCGATGAGGAAGCTCTGTGAGTTGTCATACGGGTGCTGACCCTCACATCCCGTCTCCCCTCCTCTGAGCGCACTAGACCACCAGTAAAGACCCGATTTGAGCTTTTCAAGGCGAAACTCACCGTCGCTATTGGTTCTTACGGAGCGCTCGTGAAGACCCCGCTCATCTTTCCAGGCGATGCAGAGCTTTTGGTAGGGAATCTTCGCTCGACCCGGGCCTACAAGTCGCCCGGTGACGGTTCCGAGGAAAGTTTCGGCGATGGCGGTCGATGGAGTTTGCGCTTGGGTCTTAGTGGGCGATTGAGAGCTCTGAGCGATCTTCGATGGGGAGAGAGAGGCGTCCGCACGCCTTGGAAGAACCGAGACCTGTACCTTGGAGTAGGGCTCTTTGGGGGTGAGGGGCGGGGCTATCTCAGAGGGAGCCGAAGCTTGCTGGCGCAGGCCGAGGTAGAGGACCAAGGCAAAGACGAAGAGCCAGGCCCCCGCCAAGATGAGGGTCCTCTTCGTTCGTCCTAATCCCATAAATTGGCCTTCTCCGACCTAGTATTCTGGATTTAAGGATGGCAGAGCAGTGGTGCTCTGCCATCCTTAAATCCATGGTCACTGACTGCTCATTGAGCCGTGAATTTCGTTAGGGTTCAGTCATTTAGCCCGCTAAATTCCTATCACCCTGTCTCATTCACAGCCCAATGCTCTAGCCAGAGACCCTATGAATTTTAGAATGCCAGAACACTAGCCTCGCAGTTGAATTCCCTGGAGCGCCATCTTGAGCTGCTCGGCGTTCGCGGCGGCTTCGAGAGCATCTTCCCGGGAGACGGATCCTTCGTTTACGCGGTCGACGAGGCATTGGTCGAAGAGCATCATGCCATCTTCTCGGTTGCGGAGGATGTCATTGATCTTCTTGTCTTCGCCGTTCTTAATCAACTTGCGAATACCTGGGTTGACGACCATGATTTCAAGGATCGGGATTCGTCCAAAGGCTGGGTTTTGAGAGGGAAGCAGCTTTTGGCAAACCACAGCGCGGAGGTTGAATTCGAGTCCCTGGCGCAGAGAGGGGTGCTTGTCTGGGGGGAACAAGCCCATGATGCGGCCGATGGATTGGGCGACGGTTCCGGCGTGAAGGGTTCCGAAGACAAGGTGACCGGTCTCTGCGGCCATCAGGCCAAACTCAAAGGTCTCCTGGTCGCGCATCTCACCAATGAGAACAACGTCGGGGTCCTGACGCACGAGGGTCTTGATGGCCGCCGCGAAGTCGACGCAGTCCACGCCGATTTCCCGTTGAGACACGAAGCATTTCTTGCTCTGGAACTCATATTCGATGGGGTCTTCGATGGTGATGATGTGCTTGGGGTAGGTCATGTTGATGTAGTCGAGCATCCCAGCAATCGTCGTCGACTTACCAGAACCCGTAACTCCGGCGAGAACAACCAAGCCATCTTCGAACGAGGCGATGTTCTTGAATGTATCTCCAGGGAGATTGAGCTGCTCAAAGGTTGGAATGTCGGTGCTAATCCGTCGCACAACCAGGGCGTTGGTTCGTTTCTCACGGAAGACGTTAAAACGAAATCGGGCTTTGTTCGGCAACATATGGGAGAAGTCCAAGTCTCCGGTGTCGTCGTATAACTTGAGCTGCTCTTCGTTGGCGACTTCTTTAAGCAACTCATAAATTTCTTGCGAGGAGAGAGGGTTTTGGGAGAGGGCTGTCATCGCTCCCTTAATCCTCATAATGACCGGGGCTCCCGTCTTCAAGTGAAGGTCGGAGGCGTCGTAGTTCTCCATGGAATAGAGCAAGCGATCGAAGCGGCCGAGGCTGTTCGGATCAAGGGCGGCGCCTCTAGCAGCCGCGGGCTGGGCTGGCATTGCTTGTGCTGGCCGTGCCTGAGCAGGGACGGCTTGTGCGGGGCGGGCTTGTTGGACGCCCCCGGCTGGCATCGCTTGCACGGGAACCGGCATGGCACCGCTCGCTGGGCGGGCCTGGAGAGGAACGGCTTGAGCTGGACGGGCTTGCAGGGGGACGGCCTGAGCGGGGCGGGCTTGTTGTACGCCCCCAGCAGGCATCGCTTGCACGGGAATAGGCATGGCGCCACTTGCCGGGCGAGCCTGCAATGGAACGGCTTGAGCTGGTCGCGCCTGGAGCGGAACCTGTCCAGGTTGGGCTGGCCTTGCTTGAAGCGGCACCGCCTGTGCTGGCCGCGCCTGTGCTGGCCGAGCCTGCTGGGGTTGACCAGGGTGTTGGGGTTGACCAGGGTATTGGGGCTGATTCATGGCCACCTCGTCGCTGCGGATACGGGTTTGTGAGTTGAACTACCCATAGTAAAGCAAATGTTTGACAGGGGTTCTAAATCATCCTTCAAGAAAGATCGGGGTGATACATATCGAAGTAGAGAAAACCGGAGTGATCTCCGCACTCGCATTCGAGCTTATACTTATCCACGATGACGGCGTCGGGGTTCTGTTCAACCTCGATCAACTGATGGTGACTTGAAGGATCGGGACAGGTTCCCGGCATGGACCCAACTCGTTGAAAGCGGAAGCTCGCGTCGTCGGGGCAGCGTAGAGACCTGATAAAACGTTGCTCTCCGACGGGGTTGTGACAGAGGATTGGACGGTGAGGAGAGCGGCCATGGCCATCGGCGAGCTCGCCTTCCAGCCAGCGCCGAGTGATCATTGGCTCGGTTTCAGGGTTTTCGTGGGGTTCAGGAACGGTTTGGCCAGCGAGTTGCCAGATGTTTTTCTCGGCGCTGAGGGTCTCTTTCATCTCTGAAAATTCCGCGCAAAGCAATCGACAGTGCTTTTCTAAGAAGCTCCCTAGCTCATCCAAAGTCGTCGCGTCCAGGGGCTTGCTCATTCGCTTGGGCTCTAAGCCCTCTATGGTCAGATCATTTGTGTAGACCAATTGTTTCAGTAGCTGGGCGCTCCAACCGATGATCTTCTCTTTGTAGAAAACCAGGGCCATCGGGGGAATCGGCTCTTCGTATCGGGCTGGAACAATGAGTGAGAATAGGAAGGCGCCGTCTCTCGGTCCTGGCCTGAGGGATATCACGAGGGTTTGTGGCTCGTTGGAGCTTCTCGACGCTTTGGGATCGGGGCGCCAGAGCCCAAAACCACGGCCACAGAGGCAAATGTAGAGTTCTGTGACAGCGCCAGACGGGGAGGGAATGAAACCGGCCGCTTCGGGCGCCCTTTGGCAGCTCGGGCAGCTCTCTCCTTTGAGTTCTTCGACTTTACTGGGCTCCAAAATGGCTGCCCAGGGCCAACCCATGACGCCGATGAACCAAAAGGGCGACCCTGGACTGAGCAGGTCCTCGTAGCGAGGATCGTTCTCTAGGATCGTTTCGGCGAAATCGAGTTGGATAGCGCGATAGAGAGCGAGTGGCGCTTTGCCTTCGCTCTGGAAGAAATCGAAGTAATCGATGGTCCCGTCGACTTCGTAGGTCAGGGGGCCGCGCCTGTGGGATTCAGGGATCTCTAAGACGATGCGCTGTTGAAGGGCGAGGACCCGTTGCCTTCGCTTCTCAAGGCCTTTCGGACTGAGCGGCTGCTGCTCTCGGCCTTGGAAGACCAAGAACAGCAGCCCAATGGTGAGCAAGACAAGAATCGTGATGGTCAAGGGAACCAATGGAATCGCCCTTCACAGCTCATCAGCCGAATGTGATTCCCTGCGCGAGAGGGAGGCTCGTGCCGTAGTTCAGAGTGTTGGTCTGACGACGCATGTAGACCTTCCAAGAGTCTGAGCCTGCTTCCCGGCCGCCTCCAGTATCTTTCTCACCACCAAAGGCGAGGCCAATCTCGGCGCCGCTTGTTCCAAGGTTGATGTTCGCGATACCACAGTCGCTACCCGCCGCGCTCAAGAAACGCTCTGAGGCGCGCATATTGACTGTAAAGAGAGAGGAAGAGAGGCCTTGGTCGACGTCATTTTGAGCGTCGATTGCTTCGTTTAGATCTTCGACGGTCATGACGTAAAGAATAGGCGCGAAGGTCTCTTCTTTGACAATGGCCATGTCTTTCGTGGCGCGGATAATGGTCGGCTCGACGAAGCACCCGCTCTCGTAGCCTTCACCCTTCAAGACATTGCCCCCAGCGAGGACCTCGCCGCCCTGAGCCTTCGCTGCTTCGATGGCTTTCTCATACATGGCGACGGCGTCGGTGTCGATGAGGGGGCCGACCAGGGTTCCCTCGTTCAATGGATTGCCGATCTTGACTTGCTTGTAGGCGTCGACAATCTTCTGGGTTAAGTCTTCAGCGATGCCTTTTTGGAGGAAGAGGCGACGGGTGCTGGTGCAGCGTTGCCCGGCGGTTCCACAGGCTCCAAAGACCACAGCGCGGAGGGCGAGATCGAGGGGCGCGTCGTCGAGAACAGTGAGGGCGTTGTTGCCTCCGAGTTCAAGCACTGAGCGGGCGAGGCGGCCAGCAACCGTTGATGCGACTTCCCGGCCCATGCGGCAAGAGCCGGTGGCGCTGATCAGCGGGAAGCGGCGATCGTTGACCATGGGAACACCGACGTTGTCGAGGTCACCCACCAGGAGGGAGCAGATCGCGCCGACGCCTTCAGCGGCGAAGATGGGGTGAAGTAACTTCTGGGTCGCCACGGCGATGAGAGGAGTTTTTGGGGAGGGTTTCCAGACGACGCTGTCACCACAAACCATAGCGATCATGGCGTTCCAAGCCCAGACGGCGATGGGAAAGTTAAAAGCGGTAATGACACCGACGTTTCCGAGGGGATGCCACTGCTCGTAGAGGCGGTGCTCAGGACGCTCACTGTGGGTTGTGACGCCATACATTTGTCGTGACAGGCCAACGGCGTAATCGGCGATATCAATGGCTTCCTGAACTTCGCCGAGGCCTTCTTGGAGAAGCTTGCCCATTTCGAGGGTGACGAGCTTTCCGAGGGCGTCTTTCTTGGAACGCATGGCGTTGCCAGCTTGTCGGACGAGCTCGCCACGCTTGGGAGCGGGCATGAGGCGCCACTTCTTGAAGGCTTCGCTGGCTTCGGCGACAACACGCTCGTAATCTTCGCGGGTCGCTTGCTTGACCTGGCCGATGAGTTCACCGGTTGCGGGGTCGTAGGAGCTGAGAATTTCGCCTCCGGGCTCGAAGAATTCGGCGCCACAGGCTCCTGAGTTGACTCCCTCGAGTCCAAGTTCTTTTAAGAATTCATGGGTCATGATCGTTACTTCTCCTGGTCAAACACTTTCAAACACTACTAACACGCTATTATGACTTATGACTGAGTTTGGGTCCTCGTCCTCGTCTCTTGACGGGACCGAGTTCACTCAGGGCTGATTTTAAGGCCTCCAAGGCGGCGCTGATATCCTCGGGGCGAGTTTCCCAACCCATAGAAAAGCGAAGGGC
>JARGOJ010000611.1 GCA_029210225.1 Planctomycetota bacterium | reverse complement strand
CCATGAATACCGACACTGACGAAGCCCCCGAACAATATGCTGTTCCAAGTCACGACCCGTTTGCGTCTGAAGAGGTGCAGCCCGGGTCGTTTTGGCCTGTTATGCTCCGAGCCCTGGTCCTCATGATGATGGCCGACGACGTCCTCGACCCACGAGAGCAAAAGGTCCTCACAGAAATCTACGGACAATCCGGACTCCACCTCGACGAACGCCGACTCAAGCTCGAAATTCGAGCTGTCGAGGAAAACAAGCAAGACCCCGTGGCCTACCTCAACGAGCGCTCCGACTCCCTTTCAAACGACGAGAAATCACAGCTCATTGAGGCCGCGTTCAAAGTTGCTTACGCCGACGACGATTTCCAAGACGAAGAGCGCGAGCTGCTTGTTCGGATGGCAGAGAGCCTCTCCATCTCCAAGGACAGCCTCAAGAAGATCATGACTGAACTCGAAGAGGACCGCAAGAAATAAGGGCTCTCGGGCAATTGCTCCCGCTCTTTGGAGTCCAATCAGCGCTCTGACAGAGTCAAGATTGAATTGAATGGCTTACTCTGGCGTCTCTGGCAACCAGTCGGTCACGGAGACCTGGGTCTCATTGGAGATCTTCCCAGCCTTGAAGTCGAACTCAGTGACAATCGTGCAAGATGCTTGCTTCGAGCTTGGCCGATTCTCATCCTTTGATAGCTGGCCGGAATAGCGGCTTTGCGTCCCGATGAGAAGTGTCCCCTCGGCGCGGACCTGATATCGACCTCCTTCTTTTTGTTGAAGGGTCACCAAGAACTCGTCATGGCCGCCAGCGAAGGACGCACCCATTCTCCTGACAAAGTTCAATTGTTTAGGGGCGCCCTTCTCTTTCTGCCAAAGCAGTCGCCCTTTGGCTTCCTGAATACCCGACTCTGCGTAAATGCGACATCTCAGCAACTTCTCTTGATCAAGATCCTTGGCCTTTTTGGCCTTTAACTCTTTGATGGCCTTATTCTGAGTTGCGAGGCTTAGGGAGTAGACCGTGGCAGCGATCATAAGCACTAGGAAGAGTCCTAAGATAAGCGCGGGGGAGAGGAGACCCTCGGAATTTGGAAGTTCTGATTCTAATTCAGTTTCTAATTCGGTCATGGGGTCCTCACGATCATCACGAATGAGTTGATTTGAATGTTTGAGGACGGAATGTAAGGGCTCGTCTCCAGGTTCAACTTGGGATTGAAGTCTTTGAAAACCCTGATTTGAACCTCATAGAGCTTATTGCTGAATGCTGTCTTTGCGCTCAGTTCCTTGCCGTTCAAATCCAATCGCGCTCGTCGGAATTGAAGAGCGTAGGAGAGCCCTGTTTCATTGTTATCCTTGGGCACAAAGACTTGGCGAATCCATGGGAAACGACCTCCAATGTCGACCTCGCTCGACTTATAGTCTCGCCGAATGTCAAAGTTGAGGCTTTCATAAAGGCTTTTATCAACCTTGTCTGGCGCAAAGCTGAGGGAAGGATCGCGAGGGTAGATAAAGACCAATTCATCATTGCTGCTTGTCGATTTAGGCCCACTAGGCAGAAGAATACAGCTCGGGCTATCACATTGACTTTTGTAATCGGAGGCCTTTGAGCTTGGAGAACCAGGACCTTCATAAATGAAGTAATAGGAGTCCTTCGTTCCCGGCACCTTGGCAAAGCTCTTTAGAAGACTAGCCTGGACGGACTTTGAAACCGCTTGGAAGAGAGATTGCACGGCTTCAGGCTTGGCGGTTTGTTCTTTCCCTTCCTCGTTTAACACCTTCGAAATAGTCTTGAGCGCGTAAATCACTTGAAAGTGTGGGATCACTTGGATGGCCAGAAGTATCATTGTGAGGGTGATAACTCCTCGCTTGGCCACTCGGCGGAATGACTGCGGACACTTAAATTCGGCGAGGAAGAGAAAGGCTAGGAGAAGCAATCCAGCGACGGCGATCATCGCCTTTCCATGAAGCATCATGGTGAAGTAGAAAATGATGGGGTAAGGGAGGTCGAGGCCTAACTCTTCAAAGACTCTCAGAAATTTAGGGGGATTTATGAGAGTCGCCAGATAGAAGGGCAAGAAAGCTGTGCCGAGGATCACCGCAGCCTGAAGAATTAGGGCTGTGGAGAAGCCGCTGGGTTTTTCACTCATAAAGGCCATCCTTCCTCGGCATCCGGGGAGGATACCGAGGAGACTTTTCAGTTTTGGAAGGAAGTGGGGAGGCTTAGCTCTTGAGAGCGTTACCTGTTCCCTTGAGGTCACTGAAGGCTTTGAGCAAGCGCTCTTTGAAGCCGATTTCCCCAGCGCGCATCCACTGACGAGGATCGATGATCTTCTTGTTTGGCGCGTTTGGATCGTCCTTGGAACCGATCTGGCGGCTCATGCGATCTTGGTTGGCGATGACATAGTCGTAGACGGGCTTGGCGTAGCCAAACTGCGTGTCCGTATCAATATTCATCTTGAAGACGCCGTAATCAATGGCTTCGCGAATCTCTTCGGTTGTTGAGCCGGAGCCGCCGTGGAAGACAAAGCTCATAGGCTTGTCAGCGGTCTTGTGTTTTTCTTGAACGGCGACTTGAGAGTTCTTAAGGATGCTTGGGGTCAGCTTGACGTTGCCAGGCTTGTAGACTCCGTGGACGTTTCCAAAAGAGGCAGCGACGGTGAAGGTACCAATGTCTTTCAGCTCTTCGTATGCGTAGAGGACGTCTTCGGGGCGTGTGTAAAGCTTTGATTCGTCGACGTCTTCATTGTTGACGCCGTCTTCTTCGCCACCGGTGATTCCGAGCTCAATTTCGAGGGCCATCTCAATGGCGGCGAGCTTGGTGAGGTATTCCTTACAAGTGGCGATGTTCTCTTTGAGAGGCTCTTCAGAGAGGTCAAGCATGTGCGAGCTAAACAGGGGCTCGCCGGTTTCTTTGTAGAACTTCTGACCTTCTTCGATCAGGCCGTCAATCCAAGGGAGCAAGCCACGATTGGCGTGATCGGTGTGGAGGATGACGTTGACCCCGTAGGCCTTCGCCATTCGCTTTGTGTGAACCGCGAAGGCCACAGCGCCTTGAACCTGGGCCTTCAACTTGTCTTTGATGCCTTTGCCTGCGTAGAATTGAGCGCCGCCACCAGAGACTTGGATGATGATATCGGCTCCTGCATCAGCGGCCGCTTCGAGGGCTCCGTTGACCGTTGAGCTGGACACGACGTTGACCGCAGGAAGAGCGTAGACGCCATCTCTGGCTGAGTTGAGAAGGTCGCGGTAACGATCTCCAAAGAGGAAGCGGTTGGTGGCATTCATAAAGGAGGCTCCATGTTTATTAAGGATAAGTGTTTTGCTTTGCCTTATGAGAGGCAAGGGGGCTCAGACTTTTGACAGCAAAGTTTAGAGATTTCCGGGTCTTCGGGCAACTCTATATCAGAGGGAACAATTCTTAGCGGTTGAATGACGGCAAAGTCTTTCGCCCGAAGCGCTGGCATTTCCTGAGACTTTGACTTTCTTCGATTAAACTACGGCCCAACAATCTTCATCTATTCCGAATAAGGCCTGCGCTATGGACTCTGATAAAACGAACCCAAACACACCGAAACCTCGAATCTGGCCCGCCTTTGTCATTCCGTTGCTCGGTCTCGGCGGCTTCGTTTTATCGTATATGTACTCGAATGTGATACTGATGCTTTGGATTGGAATCGCCCTGCTCTCCGGGATTGTCTGGCTTCTCTGGCTCTTCTTCTTTTCAAGATTATCAATGCCCGGAAAGTTCAAAGTCTTATTAATCCCAGTCACTTTGCTCGGCGCCAGTATTGGCCTGCTCCGGGTGGATTACTACGACGGCGACACCATCCCTGTCTACGATTGGCGCTGGAATAAGCCGGAGACGGTCAACGTTAAGGTCGAGAAGATTACTGAGGTGGACCTTGTCACAAGACATCCTCATGATGTTCCTCAATACCTCGGCCCTAACCGGCGCCCTGAATTCAAAAAGATATCTCTCAATGACGACTGGACTAAGAATCCTCCAACGCTGCTCTGGAAGCAGCCGATTGGAGAAGGCTTTGGGTCCTTCGCAGTGGTTGGCGACTATGGAGTCACTCAACAGCAAAAAGAAAATGAAGAGCTTGTCGTCTGCTATGAGTGGCGTACGGGGAAAGCGCTCTGGGTCCACACAGACAAAGCCCGCTTTGAGAACTCTGTCGGCGGGATCGGCCCTCGCTCAACCCCAACAATTCATAAGGGCAAGGTTTACACCATGGGGGCCACCGGGATTGTCAATTGCCTGGATGGCAAAGATGGCAAGGTTCTCTGGACTCACAATGTTGTCACTGAAAACGGCGCGGAGATACCCATGTGGGGCAAGAGCTGCTCGCCCCTGGTCTACGATGACTTGGTGGTTGTCTCAGCGGGAGGGCCGAAAGACAAGTCCTTGGTCGCGTATCACACGGACACTGGAAAGCTTGTTTGGAGTGGGGGCACAGCGCCGTCCGGATACACCGCGCCGACCTTGGTGACGCTCTGCGGAGTGAAGCAAGTCGTCATTGTGAATCGCCGCAGCATCGCTTCTCATGACGCCAAGACCGGCAAGCTGCTTTGGGAAAACACCACCAACAACGGGGATAACTGCGCCCAGCCCATTCAAATCTCGGAGACTGAGCTCTTCTACTCGAAGGGCTATGGGCGAGGTTCCATGCTGTTCAAGCTCTCGAAAGATGACAAGGATAAGTGGAGCGTTGAAGTGACTTGGAAGAAGCGCCGGGTCTTAAAAACCAAGTTTACAAACCCAGTGATGCACGAGAATCTCGCTTACGGAATCAGCGATGGTTCAGCTATTCAATGCGTCGACCCAAAGACTGGGGAGACCAAGTGGCGCAAAAAGGGCAAATTCGGACACGGTCAAATACTGCTTGTCGGTGATCGTCTACTCATTCAAACAGAGTGGGGCAAGCTCTTACTCGCCGAGGCGAACCCTAAAGAATACAAAGAAATCGCGTCCTTTCAGGCTTTGAACTCCCGCACGTGGAATGTGCCGGTTTTAGTGGGATCACACTTATTAGTTCGCAATGAAAAAGAAGCGGCGTGTTTTCAATTAACCTTGAAGAAGCCTTAGTCGGACATGGCTCGATAGAAAAACAGTCAAATTGAAACAGGCCAGCAAAGCGCTGGCCTGTTTCAATTTGAAGATGTCTATCAGCCCGAGATTAATTATCTCGACGCTTCCAGATGGTTAATCCGGCGACAATCAATTCAAACTTCCGGCGATGCTCGCGAATTATGAGCGGAATATCATCGACGACAAGCTGCTCAAAGTCCGGATCTAAGATCTCCTTAAGCACGTCCGCCGACCATTTTCGCTCGCCGTTTTCTTCCTGGCCGCCAAGCCAGGCTCCTCTCGGAGTGTGAGCGGCGCGCCAAGTGAACGGCGTGGTGAGCAGGAGCAATCCACCGGGCTTGACTAATCCCCGTGATCCTCCAAGGCGGCTGAGGAAAGCGCGGGGGCTTGGTAAGCGGCAGATTAAGTTGGCCCCAAAGACCAAGTCGTAGCCTTCGAAATTGGCGGGTAAGGTGCAGGCATCGGCGCGACGGAAACGCACTCGACTTGGGTCAACCTCTGGGTCGAGAGTGACTCGGCGAGGATCGCTGATATCGCCTTCTTGAGTGAGGCGATAATCGAAGTGGCCTTGCTTGGTCAGGATCTGGGCGACTTCAATAAAGCGCTCGCTGAGGTCGACCCCGAGGGTGTCCGGGCAGATCTTGGACAGCTCAAAGGTTGAGGCGCCGACGGCGCAGCCAATATCAATGGCCTTCTTCGGCTCAAGCTTATGCTCTTTCGCGACCTCGATCATCCGACGGG
>JARGOJ010000610.1 GCA_029210225.1 Planctomycetota bacterium | reverse complement strand
TGAAGTGAATTAGCTAGCTGTCGCTGGTTCCTAAAAAACCCCCATACGAGTTGGGATCCAGGTTCAAGGGCCAGGCAAGGACCAAACCGTAGGCTCGCCAGTTATGAAGAATGAGCTCAGGTAGGATCGCCAGAAAAAAGACCTGAAAGAACATTAAACTAAGGAGTCGCTTGGTCTGATGGTTTGCCTGCTTATTGTCGCGGTACTGAGTGCGATACTTGTAAATTGCCTTGAAGCCGAAAGTAACGACCGCTGAGCTGTAGACGATGGTCCAAATCTGGTACATTCGGAGCCCACCAAACAAATCCTCCATTCCACTTATGAGCTTTGCGACTCCAGGAATGAAGTTCGCTTTTCCGGACTTGCCCAGATACACAAACGCAAAGAACGAGAAGAGGATCATGAGCATCGTCCAGCGAATGGGTGACATACGCCGCTCAGTGTTCAGTCCGAACTGACGAAGGTCTGTGGATGGAAGCTCCCGATCAACAATCTTACCCGTGAAAATAATGTCATTGGGAATTGTCGTCTGGCCGGTCTCAGCCTTGAGAACGTTCTTCAACGAGTCGTCCATGAAATGTTCGAGGGGTCCTGCATCACGCTGGCGGTGTTCAAGGACAATCGTTCCTTTGTCAACCGATTTCAACATTGTGTTTCTATAAAACGTAATTCGCCCAGCAGATACTGCGTTTTCAACACGGTCGAGGACACTCTGGGCGATATCCGGTTTGCCGTCTTCCTCGTATATCAAAGTGACTCTGTTGTTTGGGGAAAGGTCCAGGGCCATTTCGAACCCCTCATAAGAGCCGGCGTGCCCGACGACCAGAACATCTCGATCCTCTACGCCGCCTTCGTACCGTGTTTGGTATTGAATGCGCCCGTCTCCGGTGTTACCCAGCTCCAGCCTTGCGAGATTCCGAGGTTTGCCGCAGGCGACGACAATGCGATCCGCAAGGTAGGTCTTTTCGTCTCCCGACTTCGTTTTGGTAAAGACCTCGAAAGCTCCGCGCTCTCGTATTTCGCAGACGTCTTCAAGGGCGTTGATCTGAATGTCGGGCTTGCTTTCGAGCACTTTTTCCCAAGACTCAAAGCACTCCTTGGCACTGCAATCTTCAAAGGGGAAATCACCCAGGACTTTCGGATCCCCTGTCGAGGCAAGGAAGAGTGGCTTGGAATCCGCAAAAGATCGAATGGTCTGGAGTCTCTTCTTGCGTTCAAGAACCAAGACCTTCTTGCCCACTTTGACAAGCTCAGATGCGGTGTTGAGCCCTGCAGGACCGGAACCGACGATGATGACGTCGTAGTCAATCTTCGCTGTTGTTCGTCTGGGAAGAGACCCCAAACGCTGTCCTACCCGATAGCCGGCATTGAGAGCCGCTTTTATGTCTGGGCTTCCAGAGACATCCCCAATAGCATACATGCCCTTGATAGAGCTTTGATAGTCGCGATCCAAGATTAAGAATCGCTCCCCAAAGTCTGTGAGACTCCCTTTCCCAACAAAGATGCTCTTGATTCTGGTCAAAATGGAAACAGGCTGTGTCGCAGTATGAGTCATTCGGTTTTCCTCGACTGTGATGGCATTTGAGAACGCTATCGATTAGCAAAAATCATGCCCACTAAGACGAAGTGGTTGTCTTATTTAGGGTCTCGGAAAAACGCTCAATTCGGTACTTGTTTTGCGGTAGTGATCTTTTGGATTCAAGCAACGGTCAGTTAGTATTTGAACGCAGTCTTGTCTAAAGGAGATGTCAATGTCGGGTCTAAATTCAGACGAACTGGATGCAATTTACCGTATTGTTTCTCAGACTAGTAAAGAGACCGGGGAACAGTTTTTCTGCTCTCTGGTCAAAGAAATGTCTCGAGTTCTCGGGGTCAGTCATTCGTTTGTTTCTGTGTTCACCGATAGCCCGACACGATTAAAAATGTTGGCCTACTGGAATGGGACGGATGTGCAGACGAACTTCGAGTATGACTTGGAGTCGACACCGAGTGAATCTCTACTCGAGAAGAATTATATTCACTATCCACGTGGAGTTCGGGAGCACTATCCCAAAGATAAATTCCTAGAACAGGTCGGGGCTGAGAGCTTTCGCGGCGTTCCGTTGATTGGGCAAACCGGCGTTCACTTTGGTTACATGGGGGTGATTGATGTCAAGGAGTGTAGTAATGAACCACGCTTTGTGACGTTGTTGCAGACGTTCGCGTTGCGGGCTGTTGCCGAGATAGATCGATTGACGGTCGATCAAGCTCGGCAACGGATAGAAAGACGTCTGGCCTCGATTCTTGAATCGGCGATGGACGCCATTGTCGTTGTGGATCAAATTGGTCGGATTCAGATATTTAACCAAGCCGCTGAGAGAATTTTCAGGATTGCCGCTGGGAAGGTTCTAGGAACTTCTGTCTATCAGTTCTTTACTGAAAAGCTGGCCCAGGAAATGAGAGATTGTGAGCCAAAGGCCGCCAAAGAACTCGAACGGATCGGTTGTTTCTGGTTGCCTGAGGGATTATCAGCCTTGAGAGCAGATGGAGAAGTATTTCCAGTCGAAGCAACTCTCTCTCGTGTGCAGGACGTTGAACAGACGTTGCTCACCATTATACTTCGGGACATTTCCGAGAGATTGGGTGCAATGGAACACATTGAGCAACTTTGTCGGGAGAAGGAGTCACTGGAAGCAGAAATCAAAGAAGCATCGGGGACTTATCTCATTGGGCAGTCTGAAGCCATGAAAGAGATAAAACGTTTAATCGAATTGGTATCTCGGACGGACTCAAGCGTGCTCATCCTTGGTGAAACTGGAACGGGCAAAGAATTGGTGGCGAGGTCTATTCATCTCAGGAGTGATCGATACAAGAACGAGTTGGTGTGTGTAAATTGTGCGTCGTTGCCGGAATCACTCATTGAAGCGGAGCTTTTTGGTCATGAAAAGGGGGCTTTTACAGGTGCCGTTAAAATGCGGCGCGGTCGTTTTGAGAGGGCGGATGGGGGAACGATTTTCCTCGACGAGATCGGCGAGTTGCCCCTCACGCTCCAATCTAAGTTGTTGAGAGTGCTTCAAGATGGTGAATTTGAGCGTGTAGGAGGCAGTCACAGTCTGAAGACCAATGTCCGGGTGTTGGCGGCGACTAATAGGGATTTGGAGGCGATGGTCAATGCCGGAATGTTTCGGGAAGATTTGTACTACCGATTGAACGTCATTCCTATCAAGCTTCCGCCTTTGAGGGAGCGTTTGGACGATTTGCCACACTTGATTCGGCATTTTGAGCGCCAGATATCGGCCCAAATGGGGCAAAGATCGAAGAGTTTATCGGACGCTGATCTAGCTCGAATGAGGGCATACTCATGGCCAGGCAATGTTCGAGAACTTCAGAATATTTTAGAGCGCGGGGTTTTGTTATCGCAGGACGAAGAATTGAATCTTGCAGTGGCTCTGAGCTTTGGCACAGTTCCTGAATCGGATCCGCCAACGTTTTCCCTACAAAACATTGAAAGAAGGCATATAAAAAAAGTGTTGAAGCTGGCTCAAGGGAGAATTAGTGGAATTGGAGGAGCCGCAGAGTTGTTGGAGATAAATCCAAGTACACTAAGGTCAAAACTGAAGAAACTTGGCATTCACATCGAGCGATAACGAATCTGCGGCAATCAAGCCTTTAACAAGGTACGTGTTACAAATTTATTAATGAAACCAATCGGCATGAATGCTGCCCTCAACAAAGTTCCTGTCGTGCTTTCCCAAATGCGCTATACAGGCTGAAACCTATATTGATGACTTTGCAAGGGCCGAAAAATCTCCACCGCAAGGCGAGCAAAACCTCTCACGGTTCAAATTCCTGACCCTGGCCTCTGTTATCAACGACCAATTACAGCTGCATCAGCAGTACGCAGCCTGGATCTAAAAATGAATGACCGGACCGAACGCCAGGATAAACTCGTGCTTCACACCTCGCCCTGGGAAAGCACCATAGGAGAGTTCTAAATCCAGACCAATTTGTTCATCCCACCAAATGTATGTTCCAACAACACTGGTGATGCCGAACTCCTCCTCCGTTCCCTCCTCTGAATCTTCGATGGTCAATCCAAATCCTAAACCTAAATACGGATTGATTCGAGAATTTACATGGAAAGGCATCTTAAATGTCAAATCCATCGGATAGATTTTCACACTCTTATCGTTATCTGCATCTATTACTTCAGCCCAGCCAACACTGAGTTCGATCTCGAGTATCCCGGGAATAAAGGCTCGCTCGATGAACAATGCACTTCCTATTGCTACTTCTCGCCGATTTTCTTCGCCGCGATCTCGGTCCACTCGGCCAAAGATGGCTAGGCCCTTCACTCCGATCAAGCACTCCTTTGCCTCGCGCTCTTCACGACTCATTCTATGTGTGTCGTCTACCGTTTCGGCAAAAGCCGCTGAGGTGACACCGATAATTAAAACTAGAGGCCAAAGCAGAAATCTCATTGTTAATCCCTAACAAATTTTCGAGTTAATCAATTTTGTACACAGAATGCCTCGCGGTTCTGGACGCTGTACTTTCAGGTAGTGTGCAGTGCTGCAATCTCAACTCAACTCACCTGCCGCCGGATCAAACACACTTAGGATGAAAGCGGCACTCTCTGAGGGTAGAGCAACAGAAGTTTAGAAAACAGAATGAAGTGCACAACGTTCATGGCTATAGGGGCTATATGCACACCGAGCGGTTTCGCAACAAACAAACTCGATATTGACAATATAAGTAGGAATATTGGGTTTAAGAGTGCCCACCAGTTAGAGAGAGAATTGGATTGTAAAATGCAGATTACGTAGCACCCCGATAACAGAAGGACCAGACTTCTAAGCAGCCAGACAAGGACCTGGTAGTTTTGTTCATAGGTTAAAAGAAAGAACTCATACAACGGCCCCTGGCTGGTTTTTTGCAATACAACCGCCGCGAAATACCGAGAGCTGATCCAGATACCGCCATAAGTGAAAGATAAGATTCCAATTACAAACAGGCTTAGAGCCCATTTAAAGGAGTCTTTACGGAAGAATCTAAAGATTCCATAGTATCCCGCAAAATACAGGGGGACGCCGAAAATTGCGAGGAAGTGGCCCAGGCGTGCGCGCTCAAGGGGAACGTCCAGCAGCATTTCAATCTCTCCGCTGGGCCCGTGCGGTGAGAAATGGAGCAAATACTCGCCCAAGCCGACAATGATCGCGGCCAAAAGGCCTAAGAAGAGGAATGGACGAGTCGTCTCAGTGAGCGGATCAGTCATCAAAGCCTACCTTTACAAGCGTGTTAGCCTCGTGGATCGCCTGTTCGATTTTCAGACCACCGGGGGCGTTCACAATTATTTTATTTGGAATACGGCTCTCACCTAAACCGAAGACGATGACGTGTTCTTGATCCGAGCAGAGGCCTTCTCCCGAGACATGCCAATCGACGAGAGTTGTTCCATTTTTGAGCACGAGACTCACCTTCGCTCCAAGCCACTTCGCATTAATTGGGAGTTGGACCTTGAGAAATTTATTGCGTCCTCCCTTTGACAGGAAAGCCCTCGAGCGACCTGCCAAATTGACTCTGATTTGGTCGAGATAACCATCTCCATTGAAATCAGCGAGGAGAGGAGCTATTTCGTAGTTTCTGTTGACGACACCAGCCGCATTCTCGACGGCGGCGAATGTGTGATCTGGCTTTTGGAGGAGCATACGGCCCGGGAGCTTGAATAATTTTTGGAATGGGAGATCCACATAGTTTTGAGAGATTAAGATGTCTTGAAGACCATCCAGGTTCAAATCGGCCATGGTTATTCCCCAAGAGAACTCATAATCGCTGAG
>JARGOJ010000609.1:3723-5826 GCA_029210225.1 Planctomycetota bacterium | reverse complement strand
CCCCAAAATAACGGACACGTTGGGGCACTCTTTACGAACCCGACGGCTTACGTCCCCCGGAACCGCGATATCACAGATAAGCACTGGCTTTTCCTGGTGCAAATGCTCCGGCTCAATGATCGGCTTCGCGCTGTTTGACGCCGTCACAATCACATCAACGTCCCGCAGACAACTCAGATCCTCCGAGACATCAACGAGGCTTTTTCCTCGCTCGGTAAAAACCTCCATAAGCGCTCTGGCGTCCATTGCATCGGCGTTTTCTAAAGATCGATAAGCCTCTCCAAACCGCTCTAGAAGTATGCCCCCCTCTCGACCCTCCTTCACAGCCCGCCTCAGCTCCTCGACGATATCCCCGACCACCGTCAAGAGCCGATCTGTCGACCCAGGACGACCGACGATCACCAAAGATGAGACCTCCGCTGCCAATAATCGCGCATGAACCCGACCGATGTTCCCTGTTCCTCCACAAACCGCTGCTCTCACTGTCTTCAGGTCGAAATTTAACTCGGCGCAAGACTCCTTGATAGCCTCGTGACCAATCCCCACTGTTAACGCATTCCCCGTCGTCAGCGCGGGCCTATCCTCATGGAGAACCCTCAAGTTCCGAGTGACAATCGACGTGTAGCCCCCGAAGCCGACCACGCTGCAGCCCAAACGGCGAGCCAAATCGAGGGCCTTCTTCACCTGGGAGAAAATCAAGCGGCTGCGATTCAGACGCATGTCCTTCTCTATCTGATTCGAAGTCATAAAGATGCCCAGGAAAGAGAGCTCTGTTGCGGCCCCGGTTACAGAGCGAATAATGCGTCGAGTATAGACATGAGGATTGATCGCCCCCATCACACGCCAGGAGAGTCGCTCAAGCTCAGGGCGCGTTAGCTCGGTTAAAGATGGATCCCAAAGGGGAATGTGCTCGGTCAAGATCATATGCCCCATGAACGCCACCCGAGACCGCACTTCGCTTCGCTCATCGAAGCGCTCTGGGAGACCGGAGTAATCTGTCACTGGCTCACTCGACGGCGGGGCTCCCTTGGCGACGAGGTAATGCAATAAGCGCCCGGCGTTCGCCCTGGCGAGAATTTCACAGGCGCCCTCGAAACCCCGAACCACAACGTCTAAGTCGTCCTCGGTCATGTACGCCGAGGGCTCCAGGCGCAGGGTGCTCCGACGGCCGAGGGTTGGTAGAACACGAATCTTATGCTCGTGAAGCAGATATCCCGCCAGAATGACCGTCAGGCGCTCTTCTAGAGAGAGCGCACGAATCGCGTTCGAGCGGCTCCGTGATTGGTCAACAAACTCAACCCCGAGCATCAAGCCCTGTCCTCGAACAGCCGCGATGACTCCGGGCCACTTCTTTTGCAAGGCCACCATGCGCTCAATGATTCGCTCCCCCAGGCGAGCGCTACGCCCGGGCAAATCATCTTCCTCAATCAACTCCAAGAAGCGATGAGCCACCTCCGAAGACAATTCATCCTCAGAGAAGGTCGAAGAGTGGAGCAATGAGAATTCACGACAGTAGCGGCTGCGCTCAATCGCCAAGGCTGAAACCTTACAAAGCCCACCGCCCAAAGCCTTGCCCATGCACATGTAGTCGATAGGGAGCTTTTGCCGGAGGCTCTCGAAGACTAAACCCGTTCGCCCAAGGCCGCTCTGGATCTCGTCGATCACAACAGGAACCTCGGGGTGGCGCTCCCGGAACTCACGGATCACATTTAAGACATCCTCTTCGACCTCAACAATGCCTCCTTCCCCGCGAATGGGCTCCATGAAAATCGCGACAAAGAGACCGAAAGGTTGTTCAACAACAGTCAAATTATCAACGTCAATGCCATAGAGCAGCCCTCTTGATTCTTCCTCCTCCATTTCCAGGGATGCCTCCCCTGGAGACAAGAAGATGACGTTGGGCTTGCCGCGAACGAAGGGTTTTCGGGCTTCCGGGTTCCAAGTTAGACCCAATGACCCGAGGGTCTTTCCGTGAAATGCGCCTTCTACGGCGACCAAATAGCCAGGGTGAGCCAGAGTTGGAGTGTTGGCGAGAAGAAGCGAGGCGCTCAAGGCATCAACGGAGTCAATCGGAGAGATTCCGAGGCGCTTTTCACAATCGCG
>JARGOJ010000609.1:0-3636 GCA_029210225.1 Planctomycetota bacterium | reverse complement strand
CGGTAGAAGCGTCGATCCAAAATGACTTGCCCCAGCTCCACTTCTCTTCGCAGGCGCTTGAGATCTGTTTCGAGCTGTTCTTTGAAGGCTCTTTGGCGGAGTCCAAACTCTAAGCGAGCGTGTTTGAGCGCGGCCTCAGTGGCTTCGGTTCCGGTGTTGAGGAGCATGACCTCAAAGGGCTTGTTGAAGGTGGATTCAAGCATCTGCGAGAGCTTGCGACAGACACGTTCGGCGGGTCCTCGGTGGGATCCTTGCACGAGAACGGGTCTGGAGTTCTTGAGATGGTCTTGGAGCACCGCGACTAATTTGGGATGGTTATGTCCGGCGAGGGTTGCGCCGAAGCCGCCGACGAGGTCGATCACTTTTTGGAGACCGTGCTGGGGGTGCTCCCAGTAAACGTAGTCGCCTTCGGCTTTGACGTATTCGACGTCTAAGCCGCCGGCTCGGAGCAGGGCGGCGCGTCCGCCTTTGCCCCATTCTTCCTGCTTGTCATGCTCATCAGTGGCGTCGCTCACGGTATCCTCGATTCAAATGTGGAGTCTGATAAGAGGATAACGTAAAAGCACGGGGCGCCAATATAGGCTTGCTTTAGCCCGGCTTAATTTTTGAGGAAGCCTTTTGGGAGGGAGACCGCCACGCGGAAACCGGTCAACGCTGTCCGAAGTGTGGGCTTACCGTGGGTCCGCCACCTTGACCGAGAGCGCCCCATGGCCAATGCGGAGACGGCACTCCCTCCCCGCAATGTTCGAGGCTTCCGCTTTGCGCGGGAAGGCGATACGCCAAATTTGTATGATTGAAAGACTTCCCAGACCCACTCGGAGGCGTTACCGCACATGTGAACCAAACCGAAGGCGTTTGTTCTCTTTTGAGCGAAGTCGACATCTTCAAGGAATTCGATGGTGTCGCGGCCATTTCTAGGGCGTTGAATATTCGCGTGAACTTTCACAGCGTCATCTCCCCAGAAGAAGTGACTATTAGTGCCTGCGCGGCAGGCGTATTCCCATTCGGCTTCGCGAGGCAATCGAAATCCACATCCGACTTGATTGATCCAGTTAAAGGTGGATTCCCAATACAAGCCAATCATAGGATGGCTGTTCTTCAAGTCCTTCCTGGGAGCCCAGTCGGTTGATAGCAGTTGTTTTGCACTGAGTTGACTCTTCCAAATCGCAACACTGACTTCGTGCTTCGACATGAGAAAAGGAGCGAGGCGATGAGGCTGGATCGGTACTTCCAAATCGACCAACTCTTCGAATGAGAGCGATTTGAATGGCTTCGAATTTAGTTCGCAAAAGCGAACTGTCTCGGGCGCATTCGCCGTCCCCATTTCAAATCTTCCGCCTGGCAAAAGATGAAAAATCAATCCAGTATTCTTATGCCTGAAAACAGCGATCATGTGACGTTGATTACCTGCGCGGAATTCTTCCATAGAATCGAAAGAAAAACCCTGCCCCTTTAGCTTCGCTGCTAAATCCTTCACGATGAGCAACTTCTTCCAGTTTGCGATTTCGTTCCAAACACCTCGGTTTTGAAGCGCTGAAATCAACGTGGACCTTGGAATAACTTCAATCACTCGACTTGTCACTTGACCATTCGAATCAGTTACTTTGACAGCAATATCCCGACGATTTTCCAAGGGAATTGAAATAGTCTTGTTATCGATCGGGATTGATTTCCCATCGATCAAAATTTCGGTCAGTGACTTCCCGATCACCGTAAGATTTAATGGTCCGGAAGAATCGAGAACTCCTTTTTTCACAGCAGGATCGAAGAGTATTTGAATTGGCGTCTCTGTCTTCAAAACGAGAGTAATTTTTGAATCTTTGCTTTCGTTCCTTTGCGGCGCTTTGACTGACGAGACCTCTATAACAATGAGTGTGATGACTCCAATCAGGGCAATCAACAAGGCTCCAGCGACCATCTTCATTGCGGTCTCAGCTGGCCTATGGCCTGACTGATTCAGAATATCTTCGAGAGATTTACGAAAGCTGGGCATTGAGGGTCGCTCCGACGCCTCTAATTCGAAACAATCCTTTAACAACTTGGAGAGAGCTTCGGGAGCGGAATAATGTTTCACCGATAACTTTGAGTCGTCGAAGCCCTCTTTGATACTGCAAAATATATAAACAAGATCGTCTCCGTCGAAGGGTCGTCCCCCTGTCAAACAGAAGTAAAGAGTCCCCGCCAAGCCCCAAACATCTGCAGGCGCGCCAACGGTCCCTTTAATCGCGTCAAATTGCTCGGGAGCCATATAAGTGGGAGTTCCGACCATCTGTCCTTCAGAAGTCAGAGACGCAGAGATCGACTCTCCAAGGTTTGTTTTTGCATGAACCTTCACCAATCCGAAATCCACAAGTATTGGTTCTTGACTATCGTTCCGAATCAGAATATTTCGAGGTTTCACATCCCGGTGAGAAAGACCGAGTTCATGACACTCTTCGAGAGCGCTCGCCACTTGGCTGATGATCTCGCAACACCACTCCCAATCGGGAGGTTTGCCTGTACTTTGGATTTCCTCTTGGATATAAGTATGAAGATCTTTGCCCTCAACTAACTCCATTGTGAAATAGGGAACGTCATTGTGATGACCACAGTCATAAATGGGAATAATGCTTGGGTGAGCCAGCTTCGCCAAGGCCTGAGCTTCACGGCGAAAGCGCAGGTTCTCTTCTGGGTCTGAGCCATCCAACATGAGCTTCAGCGCGACAATTCTTCCGCTCATCCTTTGGCGGGCCCTGTAAACGACCCCCATCCCGCCGCGGCTCAATTCACCGAGGATCTCATAGTTGCCAAACACTTTCTTCTGAGCGCCTTGCGTCACTAAAACCCGCACCATTTCGGCAGTGGACTCGCCGATATGACCCCAGGTCACGAGCAATTCGCAAAGGTCTATTTGCTGGCCTTGGAGGGCCTGCAAGGCATAGTGAGCTTGATCTTCAGATAATCGGCCCTGCTCAACTAAAACACGGCATTGCTCGTTTTCAAGGACCATAAAAACACTCCAGCGGGACCTAAAGTTTAAATGGATGGGCGCCCTTCCATCTAGCTCAAACTTCTTTCTACCAATACAAAAACAAACTAAAAGCAGCGCATTCAATTCGCACGAGCGACTGCCTCAAAACTAACACAAGGCCAGAGAAGCCGCTAATCCTTAAGGAAATCTTCAGGAAGCGAGACGGCGACTCGAAAACCCGTGGCCAACCTACGCAATCCCGACTTCCCGTATGTTTGCCTCCTGGCTCTGGAGCGTCCTGCAGCGAATGCCGAGAGAACGCTCCCACCTCGAACGATATGAGCCCCAACATCTTTAGGGTCAAGGAGTCGGGCGTCATTGTAAATATACAACGTCTCTTCAACCCATTCCGAGGCATTCCCGATAATGTGCACCAATCCAAAGCCATTGACCCTGTTTTCACTCGCGTCGGTATCCTCAAGACTTTCCGGAGCTTCAGCGCTAACTTTAATGCGCTCAATATTCGCTTGAGCATTTTTAATGTCATCTCCCCAGAAGAAGTGAGCCTTCGTCCCCGCTCGGCAGGCATACTCCCATTCTTTTTCGAGAGGCAATCGAAATCCACTCCCGGCGCGACTGACCCAGTCCTTGGCGTCTCTCCAATGCAAACCAATCATTGGTTGAGA
>JARGOJ010000608.1 GCA_029210225.1 Planctomycetota bacterium | reverse complement strand
GTCAATTCCTTTGAGTTTCAGCCTTGCGACCATACTCCCCAGGCGGAGCACTTAATGTATTAACTGCAACAGGGAGACGTTAAGTGTCCCCCCATCTAGTGCTCATCGTTTACGGTATGGACTACCGGGGTATCTAATCCCGTTCGCTCCCCATACTTTCGCATCTCAGCGTCAGAAATTGGCCAGTGCACTGCCTTCGCCTTTGGTGTTCCACCTGATATCAACGCATTTCACCGCTCCACCAGGTATTCCGTGCACCCCTCCAACTCTCAAGTCAATCAGTATCAGACGCCATTCCCCGGTTGGGCCGGGGGCTTTCACATCAGACTTAATTGACCGCCTACACGCGCTTTATGCCCAGTAATTCCGAACAACGCTTGCCACCTTCGTCTTACCGCGGCTGCTGGCACGAAGTTAGCCGTGGCTTTCTCCCAGGCCTTTGTCAAACCAAGCTACTATTAATAACCTGATATTTCTTAACCTGTAACAGTAGTTTACAACCCAAGGGCCTTCAATCCTACACGCGGCGTCGCTCTGTCAAACTTGCGTTCATTGCAGAAGATTCTCGACTGCAGCCTCCCGTAAGAGTCTGGGCAGTGTCTCAGTCCCAGTGTGGCCGGTCACTCGCTAAAGTCGGCTACCCATCATTGTCTTGGTAGGCCATTACCCCACCAACAAACTAATAGGAAGTAGTCCCCTCCAACTGCGGAAGCTTCTATGAGAGGCCACCATTTACTTAAGAAAACATGCGAATTCTCAAGACTATCCGGTATTACTGCCAGTTTCCCGACGTTATCCCGGTCAATTGGGTAGATTGACTACTTATTACTCACCCTTTCGCCGCTGTCCCCAAGTACTATTGCTAGCACTACGGTTCTCGCTCGACTTGCATGCCTAATCCACGCCGCCAGCGTTCGTTCTGAGCCAGGATCAAACCCTTCAGTTTGATACAGGCCATTTATATGATCTTTGCATACTTCAAAAAAGAATAATTTTTCGAGGTTATGTAAAGAAATATGGCTAATTAGAAGGTTCTCCAAGACGTATCTGTCTCAGGAACCCCATTAGGTATACTTGCCATCCACCGAGGTGAACGGAAGTATCATACTCCCTACACAATCAACAACCGAATTTTCAAAGAGCCGCGGACACTTCGCTTTCGCTTTGCGTCCTTCTCTCACAAGACTCATTACTCTCGTAATGTTTGCAACGTGATTGATTCGCGTCGCGTTGTCTTGGTCAAGGGAGAGGAATTCTATGCGAAGACGGATTTATGTCAACGCTTGTTTCTAGAAAAGTCGATCATTTTTCGTAGCCCCCTATAAAACAAGGGTTAGCGGAGGCCATCTTTTTCCACAATCTCCCTTGCTACGATCATCCTGAGTGCGAATCCTCCACGTCGAATGAGAAAGTCTCGGAAGGTCCTGATTCAAAGAGGGAAACATGCAAAGGTGAGGATTCGAATCAAGTAAGTATCGTTGTTTCCCCGGTAGACAGGTCAATGGAGGAGGGATTTCTCACGATTCTTGGAGAGATTGACGGGTCGGTGTAGTCGGACAAAACCATATATATAGATATTCACCGGAGCGCACCTAATACTCCAACAGCCTCGATAACCACAAAATCGTCAGCCCTCAGAGCGGAGGCTCTAACTTAGGGAAGTTCCTTGTCTTCAAGCTAACCCGATTGGCAGGAAGGACAACAGGGAAAGTGATTGTGTCTGCCCTCCATAGAAACCTGGCAAGGGGAACAAGTAAAATAGCGAGATTGGAACTGCAGCAAGACAGTCTGTAATGTTTAAAGAGAGATCAGTTGATATTGAAGGAGCACTTCAGCTATTTGTTGACCAACTTGGTCGTCAGACGAGCGATCAGCGCAGCTCTTAGGACTCTCGACATGGCGTCCACTGGCAATGACTTTGTCTAGTCCTAGCACTCTCTGATTGGAAAGGACACGGCATAGCGGTCGTACGAACGCTCCTAGTCGATCAATTACAGCAAATGATGGGGCAAATCAGTGATCACAGTCTTGGTGATCCTCAAAAAATTAATTCTGGGGTCTGGTTCTGTGTGACTACAGCATTTTCAACGACTAATTGCTTCCTTCGCAAAAAGGCGTTGGTATCCAAATCGATTCACTCTGGGAGCTCACGTGACTTGAAATAGAGGTGAGCGGCCACCAATCTTGAAGAACTGAGACCGCTAAGAAGGTTGTGCTGTCACTGCGGTACCGGCTCAATCATTTTCCAGGACCCCAACGACTTTGCCATCTTGTCGAAGATAGACTTCCAAGGCCGCCTTCTTACCTTCAACTCCGAAGCTTGCGCGGTAAAGGCCCTCCTTGTGATTCTTAAACAAAGCACTTTCGGGAGCCAATTTCATTAGACCTGACTGCTTAATGAAAACTAATTTGTATAATTGGAACATCTCCTTCTGTAACTTCCCGTATTTACCACTGCCCCACTTCTCACGAGTGTGTTTACTCAACTCTTTTGCAGAGAGATACTTAATCTTCTTTAATTGACGTTGGCCTCCGTCGATAGATTGATCGTGACGATAGGTTCCAATAAAGAAGGGCTCTGCGGAGAGTTTTACGACTTCTGAACTCTGTCCCAAGAAAAAATCACCGAGCCACTGCTTCGCAATCGCCTCAATCTTCTTCTCAGCCTGCACACTATGAAAGTCTTTGACATTCGTCAATTCAGTCACTCGGCTGCCTACACCTTTTACAGTGTGAACTGTTTTCACAAGTCCAATATGCTTGGCAAAATAGAGGCGAATCACTCCACTCTTCTTTTTTGATTGGTCAATCTGAATAGTCAAGCATGGCAGCGCTTTCTCTCCCAGTTTTAGCATTGTAAACCCGGTCATTTCAGCCACGGATCTGTCAAAGATCGCGTCCAAGAGCGGCGCTGAGTTTCTGATCCATAGCCAGCTCTGGCGGTATCTCAAAGGGAAGGGTATGACTTTGTTCTCTCGTGTTTTTGACAGAACCATGAAGCCATTGTCTTTCACTCCCAGATAGGACAAAGTCGGCTTCAGTTTCCCAATGGAATGACTGCTTGCTAATTCAAATATAGTTTGTGAATTCAAATCCACGGTGCTTTCCTTATTGACCAGCACTTTCAAGCTGCCCAAGAGGGCAGACATAGCATTGAGATTCCCTTTTAGTTTTTGATCCTCTTGATTCTTATTTCTTGGATCGATCGCGAAAGACAGCTTATAGGTCCACTTCATGCCGACCTCTACTGGAAAATACTCTCGAACATCTTTGACAGTCCGAATAACGAAGGGTTTGGTTTCAGCCTTATCCTCCGGGCAGATATCAGTCACCTCTGGGTAAACCTTGGAACACTTCACACAACGGGTTTGGATTGTCTTGTCGTAATACTGCGCTTCTCCCTCACTGCCTGCGGCAATAATCATGAGAGGAGCGATGGTGACCGCGAGTGACTTAATCATTTTTGAATCCTTCAGATCATTAGTATTGTCGTTCTGAAGGTTGTTAGGGTTTTGCTTCCTGGCTTGGTCAATCTTTCTGATGTTTTTCTCTATAAAAAACAATCCCAGTATGACTACCCCCGCAAGGCAAGCAAATGAAAGGGATAGCAAGAGGCGCTGTTTTCTGGGCGGAGCCTTACAACGAAGAAGGGCTTTGCGAAGCTTCCCCGCGTTCTTGTAACGTTGTTCAGGGTATCCCTGAAGGCATCTTCGAACAACTTTCGCCAATCCTTTGGGGATACGATTCTGTTGCTCTTGAATTTCTTTGCAAAGACTCTTCTGCCCAGGATAGGGATTGTCCCAGGGATTACGAGTTAAGCGCTCCCAGGCAGATTCCCTTGTCCAGGGGGGGTGTCCAATGAGGCAATGAAAGAGCAGCGCGCCGAGACCATATATATCTGTACGTTGATCGACCGATATTTTTCTGTCCAACTCTCCTTCACATTGCTCTGGAGCCATGTATGGCGCAGTACCTATGCTCGTCCCCGTCTTGGTAAGCGCCGCTGAGTCTTCCTTTTGTTCTCTATAATTTTTCACGATGCTGAAATCGACAAGCACAGGAGCGCTCGTGCCTTCCCGAAGCACAACATTTGAAGGCTTGATATCGCGATGGATGAGCTGCTTGTCCTCTAAAAAACTCAATGCTTCTGTCAATGTCAGTGCCACGCCGATGGCCTGGTCGAGATCTAGAGAGCCTCTTTCTAAAAGTGCCGCGAGGCTCTCTCCCTTGATGTATTCCATCACGATGCAGGGTCTGCTGGTCTGATCTTGAACCAGTTCAATAAATTGCACGATGTGTGGATGATCTAACTGAGTGAGCGCCTTAACTTCTCGCTCAATACGCATTCGATGGCTTTGCCCAAGATCCGGGTTTAACCAGCGCTTGATAGCGACTTCCTGACCAGATTTACCCCGTGCCAGGTAAACAGTGGAATGTCCTCCCTGGCCTAAGACTGAAAGAACTTCATAGTCCTCAATCTCAGGGGTTTCGAAACTCTGAAAGCTATCGGAGAATAATCCAGTCACTCAGCGATCCTCTGAGGCTTCGACAATTTTCTGTTCTTCATCTAAGACTCGGCAGCAATCACCCAGTATTTCTTTTGCATCACTTGCGCTCAATCCAGCCTGATAAATTTGTTGATAAAGGACAAAGGTGAAGTGATCTGCGATTTTTCCAACGATGGTTCGCACCTTGGACCTAGATAAACCCAGGGTCCTCTCAATCTCAGCGTTCGATTTCGGCTCGTTATCAGAGTCGACTGGCCACTTCAAATCAAGACAGCTCTTCTCCTGGTCATCACTTATTTTTGCGACCAGCTTCTCTCGAATGTTGTTGAAGAACTCTCTGGCGACTAAACGGCAAAACTCGAAGTCTTCAGCGCTCTGTTCTCTCTGGTCTTCAATACTCTCCAAAGAAACGCCTCGACGACGTTGTTCCTTCTCGAGCTCATCTCTGGCAAATCGCCAAAAAGCAGAAGCTAGATAACTACGGAAGCGGCCTCGTTCTGGATCGTAGAGGCGGAAAACGGCGTTCTTGTGCTCACATTCTCTCTCAAACTCCCTTGCGACGAATCTGGAAACTAGATCTTCAGCCATAGCGTCGCTCACTGAAAATTTGTGCCGGCAATATCTTAGGAGAGGAGTGTAATAGCGTTTAAAAAAGCTGGCGGACGCGCCACCTTTGGTTCCAGCCGCTCCCCAGCCACTCTGAATATCTGTTTTTGGAAACATCGAAGAGCCTCTTTCACCAGCTTATAGGGTTGAAAGTTGGCGCTTGGCTATTTTAACGAGCGTAAATATAGATTTCTTCTCAAAATATGAGAATCTTGAAGGCCCGTGTTGGAATGAGACATCCATAGAGTCTTCGATAGCGCCGTGAAGTTCCTGTCACAGGCAGAAATTCAAAATTGGCGTTTTGATTTTTAGAGCATTTAAAAAAGAAGAAGCCCCACAAGGTTTCCCTTGCGGAGCTTCATGTTTCCCGGGCAATGACCTACTCTCCCATTATAGTACCATCGGCGTGCTGGGCTTAACGGCTGTGTTCGGAATGGGAACAGGTGTGGCCCCAGCACTATAATCACCCGGAAAGTGACTTGTTGAGTCTTCTTTCCTTGGAATATGAAGACCGTCATCAATGGATTGCTGGGCAATTCAAAGATGCATGTTTTTATTTCCCCTAAAACTATAGAAGCTTTAGTGATGAATGTGATTTCCGGAGAAATCAATTCATTAGATAGATGAAATCTGCGTTTTACTAATTCAGTTCGCTGTATTGAGTTATTTCAAAAGCGTCGAGCCTGAAGAATGAGAACAAGAACCTAAGCCTC
>JARGOJ010000607.1 GCA_029210225.1 Planctomycetota bacterium | reverse complement strand
ACATTCATTCCTGTCACTAAAATTGTCTGAGTGACTATGAAACCTGAATCAACAAACAATCGCGCCCGTGCAGACGAGATATCCCGCCTTTTGAAGCAGGTTCGGATGGGCCCAGCGGATATCGAATCAAGGTCACAAGTAGACCGAGCGAGACTGGAACCCGGTTCTATCATCGCCGGCTATCGAATTCTTTCGTGTCTTGGAGCTGGAGCCCATGGGGTCGTCTATCTGGTGACAGACGGCCGATTCCAAACAGCACTTAAAATACTTCATGAAGATATCGCACAGAGCCCACGAAATTCAGAGTTCCGAGCGCGCTTTCAACGGGAAGCAAAGATTGGACTGCAGCTTTCCCATCCCAACTTGGTCAAGTGTTTTGAAGCTGGGGTATGGAGAGACAGATATTATCTCTCAAGTGAATTCATTCGAGGCGGATCACTTAATGATCTTCTCGCACGAGGTCCCCTCAATGAGTTTCAGTCACTAACCCTCATTCAAGGGGTCTTAAAAGCGCTTAAAAAACTCGACGAAGAAGAGCTTATTCATCGAGACGTGAAAGCCTCCAATGTTCTAGTAACTCTCGATAAAGTCGCGAAGCTAGCAGACCTCGGTCTGGCTCGCTCCTCACGGCTCGACTTTACCCGACTCACAAAAACAGGACGAAGTCCTGGAACTCCAGCCTTTATGGCTCCAGAGCAGATCCAGGGAGAAACAATGCTTGATATACGTTGTGATCTCTATTCCGTTGGCGTTCTCCTCTACTACTGCCTCACCGCGACCCTCCCTTTTCAAAGAGATTCATTGCAAGAATTGCTAAAAGCTCACATGGAGGCAGCCATCCCAGATATCCGTTGTCACGCGCCAAACACATCGGGAGGCCTGATTGAAATCTTGGAGAGCCTCCTTCAAAAAGAGCGAGAGAGACGCCCGAAGCGGCCGGCCATAGTTATTGAACAAATTGAAAGTCTATTGCCCACAACACAGAAGAACGAAAATCATAATTAAAGGGACAGTCAATTACGATCCTAGTGATAGTGGACCTCCCCCCACACTCACCTATCCCATCCGAGGCAGGACAAGCAATGCCACAGCGATGCTCAACCCTAAAACAAAGGCGCCTCGCTTCAACCAATCTTCCCCGCTATCCGATTCAATGGAAATGATCGTCACTAATTCACTCTCTCCCAGAGTTTCCTCTTCAGCTTTGGTAAATCGAAGAAGCAGGGCATCCCGGTGAAAGCTAATTGTCACCCCTAGAACAATGGCGACAAATCCACAACCGAGCCCGACACCTCCCCAGCCCGCTGCGCTCCTTGGCGCGAGATAAATCAATGTCTCAAAGACAAGCAACAACGATGGATAAGCGTAACCCCGAAGTCTGGTCACTCTCGCCAGAACGAAGAGACTGAGAATCGACGCCCAAGCCCAGCTCTGACTCAAGGCCTGTGTCGCCGGGTCCGCGCTCCCGAGCGCAACAAGGGAGGGAGGGACAAAGATCAGAAAGCACCCGGCAAAACGATACGCTGCGCCCTCTGGCTCCGTTCCATGAACAATATGCGTCCAAGCCAGCAAGCCTCCGCCCAACATACCCAAAGAGAATATCGCCCCCCCGGCCTCTCCCAAGCATTCTGACTCTCCCGTCTGAAAAGCTGCGAATCCCAAAAAGGCAGCCAGAGCAAGGGGATGAATGCGCTTGATCATTCCAAACACAAATAACGCGAGGGGAAAAGCAATCTCAGTCACCGGAGAAAGCGGTGACCCTGAAGAGAGGAAGTAGACTCCCACTAGAACATTGAGGAAAGAGACGAACGAACGCCTCCTGAGGACCAGGCTGCCATGAATGACAACCAAGGCCCCAAGGGCAAAGTCCAAGCCGCTCATCCCAAATATCGGGAGATCTGGATAGGCCAGCAATGCCACTCCACCCCAGGGCAAGACGACAGGCGTCATATAATCCCGCGCCTCAAAGCTTGGCCAAAGCATCTTTGGCAGCACCGGGCCAAGCAGCATCAAAACAGGAGCGAGCACAGAGAGCACATTCCATAAACTCTCTGTGCCAGGCGCCTCATAGGACCACGTCGTTCCACAGCCATGAATCAGCGCAGCCACTATTGTCAGCGGCGCGAGACGACGAACCACCCAACGATCTTGATTGTCACCGGTCACACAAGAATAGAGAAAGATGAGACAAGCGAGTGTGAAACCCACCACGACGCCGATCTCTCCTTGAAGATTCGAGGCTGACATGAGCGCGCCAATGATAGGGAAAAACGCGACTAAAACTGGCCCGGCCAAAAGAGCGGTCCAGGAGAGCCGGTCAAATCGGCGTTCTGTCAATCGCGCCGCGACCACCGCCGCGACAGTCGCGAGGACAACAGTGAAAACGGCAAGGCCGAGGGCATAAATGAGTCCCATTGAATTAACGAGCTTTATCTCTAGGCTCGCGTTCGTGAATGTAATATCCAATAGAAAAGGGCAGAGCACCACGAGCAGATTCCGCAAGTCCCTCTCTAACCCCGGGTTGTATGCGCGCTTGTCAAAGGACTCCTCACTCTTCAAAACATCCATCGATGCGCGACGAGAGAGGACATAACCCGCCACAAGCAGACAGAATTGATAGACCACAATTGTGCCGAGGAGCTGAAAGAGAAGCTGCAAACTTCGAGTTTCAGCAACCTGAGGTGAATTCAATAACCAAGCGCCGACAAAGATGAGTAGCGCGCTGAGCATAAACAGCGGATTGTAGACAATGAGATTGTGAAACAGCACTCGCGCGGCACCCGGCCAATTCTTTGTGTTCTCTGGAGCAAGCTCACTATCTAAGACCAAGTGTATTTTCAATAATTCCATCACTGAGCCCATTTTATCTCCTTCAAAAATCATCCAATGGGTTGAAGACCCAGAAAAAAAATTGGGCCGTCTCTCCACTTGGTTCGCAATTTGTATTCCCACTCGGCAGGAGAAAAAAATAATGAACCACTTAATCAGCATTCAATCTGTCGCTTTGGTCTTTACAATCTTGCTTGTCGCTTGGGATTGGGCAAGAATCGACGCCCAATTCAAGCAACGCGAGGCGCGATGGCAAGAGCTTGAGTCCGAAGAGAAGCGCTGCCCGTATTGTCATGAGGCCTTTAAGGACACTCTTTCCTCGGCTGCTCGGGTTTCCTGCACCCAGTGTGAAAGTGAGCACCACCGAGATTGCTTCGAGGACCACGGTCGCTGTGCCATCTACGCTTGCGACTCAGAGGAGTCTGAAGAAGAACCTAAGCAAGATGTTTTGAACATGGACAGCGCTTCCTCAGCTGGGTAATCTTTTACCCATTGGGGTCACTTTTGACACTCATGAATCAGAGGTATCTACAATTCATGCTCGATTTGATTCCAGCATTGACCTTCCTCATTCTCAACGGATTAATAGCCGCCTTTCTCGCGCTTCGTTGGGATCCTTGGGGTGAAGGATTAACACAGCGATCCTTTGCGCTCACATGGGCGCTGTCGCCATTCGTATACGGGCTAGGCACATTGCTATTCCTGCTTGGTGGACAGTGGCATTCCGGTTTAGCCATCGGAGAGATTGGCACCCTCGCCGTCCCAACGACTCTCGCGCTCTTTTTATTATCCCGACCGGGCCTGAGATTATTCGCCGTCAGCCTCGCCCTGGGGACATGGTTCATGCTTTGGGTCCCAAGCTTCATACTGTCCGAGGAATGGGTCGCGGTGCATCATTGCTTACTCATCTATCTCAGTTTAATGACATTGCTTGCTTCTTTTGGTCTCTGGGAGCGTTCCAGATCGGGGGTGCTCACAGAAGTTCACAAGCGGGTCTTTCTAATTGGGATGCCCTTTTTTCTGATTGGAATTCTCTATTTGCTTGTCCAGGGGAAATTAGCTGAGAAGGTTGTATTCTGTGGATCTATCAATGTATGCTCTGAGATTTTATTGCTATCACTCTTTGGCGCAAGAGCTCGTCGTCGATCAAGCTTTCCATTCTTGACGGTGGTTTTGCAAGGGTTCTTATTGGCGACAGGGGCCTTTTTACTCACTCTCTTTGCGGCGAACCTTGGCTTCTTCCCCAAAGCGCCTGGACCGATGATCGTTTCAACGGTAGTTGCGACGGCTCTATCTGTCGCAACAGGTCTTGGCCGCCGCCCCCTTGATTTACTCATTAAAAACACTCTTTACCCAGAGGCCGCACGTGCGAGTCAGCGCATGCTTGATTTAGAAGCCGAGTTACAAGCGACTCGGAATAGGCTCAGGCAAGCGGAACACTCCAGCGTTGTGGCACAACTTGCGGCTCAGGTGGCTCATGAGATAAAGAATCCTCTCGGGCCTATCATTGGCTATACCAAAGTCATTGAGCGAGAGTTGGAGAAGACGGACGCCCTGAGTGAACTCATTCAGCGAGGCATCGCCATCATTCGTCAGGAAGTTCAGAGCATCGACGCTCACGCCCAAGGTCTCCTACAATTGGCTCGACCTCCAGAATTGCGATTGGAGACCCTCGACTTCGTTTCTCTCGGACAGGATGTCATTGACCTTGTCGAGAGCGACGCGCCGGGGAATATTCTCGTCACTTGGGGTCATCATCCCGAATCAGCCTTCGGCACGGGCGACCCCGTTATATTGCGAGGAGCCGTCCTTAATATCGTACAGAATTCAATACAGGCTATAAGCTCTGGGGGTGGCGCTGTGCAAATATCCATTGAAAAGAATGAAGGTCGCTGGCGAATGTTCATTGACGATGACGGACCGGGCTTTCCCGGAGACGACCCTGAACTCTTGTTCCTGCCCTTTATCAGCCACCAAAAAGGAGGCACTGGCTTGGGACTTGTCATTGCCCGAGGAGCGCTCAGGAACTCGGGAGGCGAGTTAAAATTGATGCGGAGGAAAGAAGGAGGAACCCGAGCGCTGCTTGATTTACCTGGCCTGGATAAGGGTGCTTTGGGAGAGGGTGAATTGCAGATTGAATTGGGGGAGGTCTCATGAGGAAATTGCGAGTCTTACATGTTGAAGACGATAAGAACACTCGGCTCATGCTGGCTGACTTACTTGGCGACAGCGTTCAATTAGTCTCCACTGAAAGCGCTGAAGAAGGACTGGAAGCGTGTCGGCAGGCGTCATTCGATCTGACCCTGCTCGACTGGATGCTGCCGGAAATGGACGGAGGCGAGTTTTTAACAGCGGTTGCGAGCCAGGGAACGGCTGGACGTATCGTGGTCGCGACCGCTATTGGGACAATGGAGCGAGCGGTCGAAGCGATGCGCAAGGGGGCCTACGATTTCCTCGTCAAGCCTGTCGACCCGGATAACCTGTTAGACCTTGTCGCCAAGGCATCAAGCAGCGTTGATCTCGTTCACAACGCGGGGCGATCTCGGCCGATGATTGAGCGGGCCCCTGCTTCGGCCATCGTGGGTAAGAGCGCTAAAGTCTTGTCTTTGAAAGCGCGCCTTGAGCAGGTTGCGTCCTCCCCTGCGACCGTGCTTATCGTCGGTGAGAGCGGTACCGGAAAGGAGCTGGTGGCGCGGGCCTTACACGAAGCGAGCGGGAGACATCGGGGGCGCTTAGTCACAATTACCTGCGCGGCGATTCCTGAGTCGCTCTTTGAGGCGGAGCTTTTTGGACATAAGCGGGGCACCTTCACCGGCGCCACCGGAGACCGTCCGGGGCTTATAGAGTTGGCCAATAAAGGCACACTCTTTTTAGATGAAGTGGGGGAGCTGGTGGCCAGCTCTCAGGCAAAGTTATTGCGAGTTCTTCAGGAGTTTCGGGTTCGCAGAATTGGCGAGGATAAGGATCGTCCAATTGATCTTCGAGTGATCGCAGCGACCAATC
>JARGOJ010000606.1 GCA_029210225.1 Planctomycetota bacterium | reverse complement strand
AGATCCCGGCAAAAGCATCGTCAAGAACGACAAGCAAGATACAGACCCCGAACCAAATCCTGACGTCGATCCTGATCCAAATCCCGATCCCGATCCTAATCCTAAAACCAATCCCGTCGACAATGAAACCGACGAAGAGAGAATCAAGCGTTTAGCCACTCTTAAAGGCAAGCAACAACTTATTAAGAGCACAAAAGAAACACTGGATCTAACTCTCAGCAGCGCTCCAAAATCAATAAAGCAATTCTTAGACTCCGAACAAACTCTCCTCAAATTTGAATCGACCGCGAAAGACCCCGACCTGAAGATCCTCGTTATCGCCGCTCAATCCAAACTGAAAACGCTCAAAGCTCTCGCCCTCAAAGCCGACTGTGACGCGCTCATTTTGAAAGCTCCAAACCTCGACCCAAAAGAGGTTCTTGGACAAATTGCCAAGCTGGAGAACTTCCAGGAAGGCCCCGTCCCACAACTCGCAGCCCTTAAAACAAAGAGCACCGAGACAATCAGTCAAAACGCCGAAGAAGCCAAAAGACTCGCTCAATTACAAGCCGCAGAGGCCAAGAAGAAAGAAGAAGAGCGCCTCGCCAAAGAAGCCGAAGCCCAAGCAGCCCTCGCCAAGAACCAAGAGAAAATCAAGGCATCAGTTAGCAAAGCAAGCCTCGCCTGGTTTAAAGCCCGGAGCCCCAAAAAGTTGCTGTGTAAAACATGCAAGGGCACAAAGTTAAGAGAGTGTCGACCCTGCGGCGGCAAAGGAAAGAAGAAGGCTCACTCAATTAAGGGAGGCGCCGCTACACGCTGCAAGACTTGCGACGGAAAAGGCAAAGAGCCCTGCAACATTGGCTTCTATGGCTATCGTAAATTCGAATTCACCGCCGCCTTCTGGAAGGTCCTGTCTCCGAAATCTAAAGACAAGATCAATAAGAAGAAATACCTTGCCTCGTTAGGCTCCGATGAACCTCTCTTTGATGTTGGCGTGTCACCCATTGTTGAATCGGCAAGTATTATTGAGGTGATCATTCATTCTCAAACAATTGAAGTAGACGTCGAAATCAGTTGGGACAGTGAAAAGAAACGGCACTTCAAAAACGCCCTGAACCGCGCTAAGAAAAAACCAAACATCTATAACATGATCTGGAAAAAAGAAGGTCGCGCCTACTATTTGTCGGTCGGTTTAGTCGACGGTGATGACCTTCTAAAGTAAGCCAATCAAGCTCTTCAATCAATTCCTGTCATAGCGAACTCAGGGCCAGTGTTCTCACTTCCTCAAAGACAGCGCCGATCGCATTATCATTCAAAGCCAATTGCCTTAAATGGCCGCGGCAAGGCCGACACAGCACTCCAGATTGAAGCTTCAACATGATACTTTTCTTATCGGGACAAAAATCGAAGAGGCATCCCTTACTCTCCCGATGCAGAAGGCTCCCGGGCTCATAAACACGATTGATAGACCTCAATCCGTGAAGCAAGAGCTCGTAGCCAATAAAAGATGACAAGGCCAACTGCGGTGCAATCTTCTCCCATTCAAAGACTGAAATCAACGCCGTGCTATAAGCCGAATACCAATGAGAGAACCAGTTATTGTAGAGCCCCCGCTCCGTCACAATAATCCGCGTTCCGACGCTCGGCACCAAACCATACGCTTCCTCAACCAACGCATGCTCCTCAACCTCCGTCAACACCGACGAGCTTCCACTCCGCGACGGAAGACCCTGGCACAACTTCAAGGTCATATTCGCCTTAAGGAAAGGCTGCTCAAGCGTCCTCACGGCGTCTTCACAAGACTCTTGGAGCAGTGGGCTCCCGGCAATGAGAAACAAGGTCCCATGCACCTGAGAGGGTTCTTGCCGCGTTTTCGAGAAGCTCTTTTTATCCATTGGAAATCCTCATTAGCTCACGCAAAGCGCTTATCTATCTCTATCTCTCAAAACCGAGTGCTCTGTTCAATCTGTCACAGTTTTGTAAACAAGCCCTCGATCATAGTCGTTGTACAAGATTTGTCACACGCCCGCTAAGTTCTCAACGTATCAAAGAGTCGGAACTTTGGATTGAACCTAGGAGCTTGTTGCTGTGAAGAAGATATACCTGTGCTTTATTTTCCTCTTTTTTGTCGTCGTCTCACCGAGCTTTGCCCAACAAAAGCAGTATGACTGGACTGTCATTTATGTGATGAGCTATGACAACAACTTGAACTTTGCCGCAGACCCAATAAACAAGGGACTCAAAAAAGGCCTTATCAATGACAATGTCGCTGTGACAGTGCTTATGGACCGAACCGACCGAAACGGTCTCAAACGCATCGTCATGACTGACAAAGATCAGAAAGAGAGCACTCTAAAAACAGACGACATCACCAAGCCTAAGGTCCTCTCCGACTACCTCTCCTGGGTTCATAAAACTCTCCCCGCCAAGAAATACGCCCTCGTCTTCCTCAATCATGGGGGCCGCCTCGACCAAATGTGCCACGATCAATATCCCGATAAGAGAAGCCGTCGCGGTGAATGGATGAGCGCCCACAAAACCGGGCCCGTCATTCGGCAATGGAAAAAGAAGCTCGGTCAATCTCAGTTGTCCTTTCTCTTTCTTCAACAGTGCGGCCGAGGAAGCTTGGAGAACATCTACAACTTCCGCGAGACCGCAGACTATGTCATGGCCAGCCAGCTTGTTGTCGGCGCCCCAAATACGTACTACGAAAAGACCCTGAAGACCTTGTGCAAAGAACCAAAGCTTGGAGGAAAAGAGCTTGGTTTAGCCATCATGAATAACGACCTCCACTACACAACCTACGTTTTACTCAATGGCCGAGAAATCAAGAACGCTAAGCCACAACTAAACGCCCTCGTCAAAGACGTTCTCGATCAAGCTAAATCACTGCTTAAGCGTCCGCTTCCTCTTTCTCATTGCTTTGATATTGGCGACGAGTTCAATGACGATCTAAAACAGTTCGTCCAAGCTCTCTACTCAATCAATAAATTGAAGAGTAAGACACAATTGAAATCATTCGTGAATTGGTACGAGAAGACACTGATTGTCGAACATCGCTTCAGCCGTCCTCGCTATCAACAACGACTCAGCTGGACAGGTTTATCGACCTACCGCGGATCCTCTAAGAAACTGTTCCAGCGCTACTCTTTCCTCGCCATCTACACAGACACGCTTTGGGGGCGCCTGCAACAGACTCTCAATGGCGCCTCAATCACAAAGGCGAAGAAGAAGAAACGCTTCTTCTGAAATCGAGCTTTTAAGGACGCTTGCCAATCATTGAATGAGCTTTAGAGCAGGTCAGCGATCCAGCGGCGGAATAGAAGATTCGCCTGTTCTTGGGGGTTGTCCAAGTTGTTCCCTGTCTCTACCAATGATTCTTCGTAGTGCTCCAGTTCATATTCAATGAACTCGTCGAGGACAGGGTAGCGAGGGCTCATGGCGTTCTCATCCATCCTCGCTTTCTTCTCGATCATCTCCCAAATCAAAAGACTGATCTTCGCCGGGCTTTCTGTTTCTTCGAGGAGGCCCGACATAGTCATGGGAACTCGGCTTTGATCTTTATGAATTCGGAACCAGCGAAGCGCGAGAGCGGGTCTTAAGACATAGCAATACTTCTTCAGCTTCATCTCTATCTGGCCGCGAATCTCGCCTTCATAAAAGCGCTTCGCCATCGCTCGATAATGATTGACGAAAGAAATGCGCTTTCTCGCTGAGTCAGCGAAGCTTAGCAGGTCTTCTCTAAAGCCAATTTCTTCCATATAGGTGTGAGGCGACTGGAGCCATTCGAGGATTCCGGCGTTTTGCTTGAGAGTCAGGGACAAGGCCTTTTTTAAATCCCAGCCCCCTATGTCCATATCTCCTTCGAGGGGCTGCTCAATCACATCGCGCTTCTCGTAGACGGAGAGGTAGTCGTCGCTGTGTCGGGAGAAGATAAAGCGGACGTCGTAGTCGGAGTCGGGGGATGGAAAGCCCCAGGCCCGACTGCCCGATTCGATAGCGAGGAGAATGGAAATATTCTCCTTTTCGCTGAGTTCTTTAAGGCTCTTTTCGATAAAGGCGCGGCGCGCTGGATCGATGGTCATGAACGCTGCTTCCTCATTGATCGCTCAATTTTGGAGACTGAATTTTGGAGACGGGGGTGGGTGCGGTCAGAATTGTATGAGCTCGCCGATGTCTTCGGAGGCGACAACGCTTGAATGAAGAGCGTCAACGCAGGCGACTAATTCTTCGTGCTCATAGAGCCGATCGAGGCGGAACTTAATGTAGCGTGCGTTGGCGTGTTGGCTGTCAATGATGATGTGGTGCTTATTGGGCACCTTGACTCCCTTCACTGTGGGTGTGTGCCCGCAAATCATGTGGTCGCAGCCCATTTTGTCGGCGAAGATTTGCGCCGTCTGTGGGGCGTAGTCGCGACCGTTGACCAGGGCTACGATGGGCTTGCACTTACGAAAGGGAAGCTCCGCGGAGGTCTCTGTGAAGTATTTGTGGGAGAGGAGGTTGACGAAGGCCTTCTTCGGGGTTGAGTGGCTCATGAAGATGCCGTTTTGAGTCATGATGGCGGCGGGCATGCCACCGATAAAGTCTTTGTATTCGTCGGCCACTTCTGTGTAGCGATCGCCAAATTGGAAGTTCATACCTTTATAGAGATAACGATTGAGGCTCTTGCCTGCCTTAACCAAGTCTCGCCCAAGGTGAAAGCCCAGGTCGTGATTGCCGAGCAAGTAGTAGACCTGTCCAGGGTAGCGCGCCATGAGGTCGAGGGCGTAGAGGATGGTGTCGAAGGAGAGGTCGCGGAGGTCTTCAGTGAGTCTGCGAGCGTGGAGGATCTCTTGAATGATGACGATGCGCTTTGGGTTTTGTTCGAGGTTTGCGAGGTGGATGAACTTCTGAATATTGTCGGTGTTCCCGTGGAAGTCGCCGCAGAGCATGACATCGCCGTCGGAGGGAAGAATGATGGCGCGGCCTTTGACGTTAGGATCTTTGTCGCGGATGGCTTTGGCTTTGCGGATCATTTCAATGGCGTTATCGACGTCGTTAATTTTTAGTCGTCGGGAGCCAACTTTGCGGCTTCGTTGGAGGATCTTTTTGAGGCCGATTTGATCTTTTTGTTCAAGCTTGACGGAGGACGGAATCCTGTCGAGGTTGCTGGCGATTTTGACGGCTTTGGGGGCGTTTTGGCCGGCTTCGAGGAGGTTGTAGCCTTTGAGGACCTTGTAGGCGTCGTGGAAGCGCGCACGGCTGACGAGGACCGTGAATAGTTCTGTGGCGGCTTCGGTCAGGTAGTTATTGCCGAGGTCAAACTCTTTGGCGCATTGAAGGGCTTTGTGGGGCAGCCCATTGCCGAGATCCGCGTGAAAGGCTTTTTTGGCCTGATCGCGAGCGGCGCTCTTCGGAAGTTTCATCTTCCGAATGATCTTCTTCGCTCTTTCGAATTCAGACACCGGCGTTCCCTCTCAGTATTGGATCTTTACCTTTATAAGAGATGATTGTCCTTAAATTCACCGTCCGAATAATAAAAAATCCAAGATCAACGGCCTCGAAGGCGCTCTAAAAGAGGAAACTTTTCTTGCGGTGGCATTCTGGGCTCGCGTAAAGGGCCTCACAAACGTTAATATTTTGGGGTCGATAACAGTCTTGCCAGTCGTTAGTTCGAATAAGCAAAGGAAGCGCCCGAATATGATTACCGTCGAAGAGCTACTACAACAACTCGTCGAACGCGGAGGATCAGACCTTCACATTACTGCTGGAGCCCCGCCAAAAATTCGCATCGATGGCAAGTTGATCTCCACCGAGCACAATGTGCTCGACCCTGAGACAACGCAGCGTCTGATCTACTCGATTCTCGATAACACT
>JARGOJ010000605.1 GCA_029210225.1 Planctomycetota bacterium | reverse complement strand
GAGCGCCAAATTTTCCCTCGCGAATCTGAGCATCGAGGCTTGGAATCTCCCTCTTCACGGTGTCAAAAATCTGGGCCGAATAAAGGTTCCCATAGGTGTATGTAGGAAAGTAGCCGAAGCCGGCAAAAGCCCAGTGGATATCTTGCAGCACACCCTCTGCTGGGCAGCTTGGCTCCAGACCAAGATATTCAACCATTCGGGCGTTCCATGCGTCCTCTAAATCCTTCACTGATAGGCGACCGGCGAAGAGATCTCGCTCGATCTCAAAGCGCAAAATGACGTGAAGATTATAGGTGACCTCATCGGCCTCAACACGGACCAATGAAGGCTCTATCGCGTTGACCGCATGATAGAAAGAGTCCCGTTCCAGGTCTCTGGCGGGTTCGCCAAACTGCTTCACGAAGCGCGGGAACATGTAATCCCAAAACGCCTGACTCCGGGCAATGCAGTTCTCCCAAAGCCGAGACTGAGACTCATGGAAGGCCATTGACGCGGCCTGGCAGACTGGCAGGCCGAGATATTCAGGGTCTAAGCCTTGCTCATAGAGGGCGTGCCCTGCCTCATGAACGAAACTGAAGAACGACGATAAGACATCGTCCTCCAGGTAACGGGTCGTGATGCGAACATCGTAGGGCCCCACTCCCCCACAGAAAGGATGCGCCGACGTATCAAAGCGCCCGGCCTTAAAGTCGAAGCCCATGAGCTTGATGGTCTCCAAGCCAAAGGCCTTCTGATCTTCAATTTTGAAAGGCCGCTTGAGTAGCGAGAGATCAGGCTGCTTTGGAGCTTCTTTCAGCTCTTTGACAAAGGGAATCAACCACTCTTTTAACTCTGAAAAGAGCGTATCGACCTGCGCCTCTTTTAAGCCTGGTTCATAATCATCCAACAGCTCATCGTAAATCGGCGCCCCCGGCGCACGAAACTCGATCTCTCTCCGCTTTAGCTCGACCAGCTTCTCAAGCCATGGCAAAAAGTGAGAGACATTGTTCTCCGTTTTGGCCTTAAACCATGCCTCATTCGCGAGGGAGCAAGTTTCTGTGAGTTCTCTCACCAAGCTCGCCGGTATCTTCAAGGAGCGCTCAAAGTCGCGGCGGGCTTCCTTTAGATTGACCCTACCGATTTCATCGAGGTCGTCCCCAGAAACACCATCCAACAAATTCCCCAGCTCTTTGGCGGTGGATTGCTCATGGATGAGCGCGCTTAAGGCCCCCATTTGCCGAGCCCGCATCTTCGCAGCCTTGGGGGGCATTTGCGTCTCTTGATCCCAACTAAGAATCGATTGGGCCCCGCGTAGATCTTGAATGCCCTTAAGGGTGTCACACAGCTTTGAATAGGTCATCGCGGCTCCAATTTCATTTGGGGTGAAAGTCAGGCTCGCGCCTGTTTCCTACATTTCTGTTGATTCAAGAACAATCTCGCAAGACCGAGCAGCGAGGAGACTCAATCGCCGATATCTCGGACAGAGAGACGCCAGATGCTCAGGCCATAGAAGGCGGCGCAATAGCTGAAGCAAACCGCGATGCTCTTTAAGCTCGGCAGCAATTTGAAGCGGTAGCGTGTGTAAGACGCGCCACGGTTCTCCAAAATGCTAAGAGGCACCGAACTCCAATGTATGAATGAATACTCGGCGAAGGAATCATAAATCATGCCGAGCACACCCATCACCAAGACGGCTCCCATTGCCACGCCCACTGAGTATCCGGGCTGCTCAATAATCAGTGACAGGAAGATGCCGAATGAGACTAGGGCGAAGAGCGGTGGGATGAGTAGCAAGAACGCGAAGAGCGTGGTCTTCCACATGTCGCTTGACTCAACAATCACCGTCCCATAGGCCGGATCTGTGATCTTGACGAAGTCGTAGTTAATGCTCCCCGTCATCAAGCCCGCAAGCGCGAGCACGAAGACTATGGAGATCACGAAGAGCGAGAGCGTCAAGGCCTTCGCCAGGATGGTCTCAGCGCGGCGGTAAGGCCGGGTGAGAATCGCCTTCATGGTGCCGAATTGGGCTTCTTCAGCCATGCTCGTGCCGGACAGTATCAGCAGCATAATCATGGCGATAAACTGAGCTTTGGAGGCCGACCCAGCAAGGGTGCTCCAAGCATTTTTGAATGGGTCAGTGCCTTCTCCGGTCGCGATGGTGCGAGCGCGATCGAGGACCCACTCCCCAAGTCCAGAGACCATGGCTGCCGCGATGATCACAAAGTATGCGATCAACACAAATGGAGGCGCCGCGATCGACTTAAACGGCCCCGGAAGCCTGGTGTAAAGGCCTTGAGGGACGAGGAGAAATCGCCGTCCGTAGAGCTTCTTCATTTCGAATCTGACAAGACGCCACAAACGGCCGATCACGAAGCAACCCCCTGAGTTTCGGTGAGGAAGACGTTCTCAAGAGTTCTCTTGCGAGGCACCAAAGCGCTCACTTGAATCCCACCTTCGACAAGGGCTTTATTGAGCTGGGCGATGTCCTCGGTTTTGACGTTCGCGGTCACTTTGAGCAGCTCAGGATCATCATGGGAGCTGACAGATTCGTGTTTATCTAGGATCTCAAGCGTCTTCGCCATATCGTCAACGGTCAGGTCAACCATGCTCTCCGCGCTGCGGCACAGGTCTTCAAGCAAACCTTGAGCAACGAGCAAGCCTTCATGAAGGATGCCCACATGAGAGCAGAATTGCTCGGCGTCGTTGAGGAGGTGACTGCTGAGGAAGATGGTCGTGCCGTTTTGGGCGCGCTCAAGCAGCAAATTGCGAATACGAATGACCCCAGGGGGATCAAGTCCGTTCATGGGTTCATCGAGGAGTACAAGTTCGGGGTCGTGAATGAGCGCGGCAGCGATAGCGAGGCGCTGCTTCATTCCTCGGGAGTAGACTCTAAAGAGATCTTGCGACCGCTCTAAGAGACCAACAGCGTCGAGATATTCCTCGACCTTTTTCTTATCCCGAACGCCAAGCAACTCAGCAAAGAGGCTGAGGTTCTTGTATCCGGATAGGAAGGGATAAAACGCGGGGCCTTCAACGAGGGCACCGATGCGCTTTGAAACCTGAATCCGGCTCTTCGTAAACTGGCGGCCGTCTTTGTAGAGAGTGGTTCCAAGAAGATCAAGAGCGCCTGAGCTTGGCTTAATAAGGCCAAGCAACATGCGCATCGTTGTCGTCTTTCCCGCTCCATTTTGGCCGAGGAAACCGTATATGGTTCCCTTGGGCACCGAGAGCCCAATATCCTTAATAACCGTTCGCTTGGCGAAGGTCTTTGATAGCGCCCGGGTTTCAATGGCGACCGGGCTAGGATCTGAACTCATGGTGTGAGAACTACTTGTCAGTCTTCGCGGGAAGCTTAACTGAGAGAGCTGTTCTGTGGCTGCGCATGATCTTAGCGAATTGCTTGAGTTTACGCTCACGAGCTTTGCGCTCTGCTTGACGTAGGTTTCTCAAACGCTTGCGCTCTTCGTTACGCTTCTGAACGCTTGGTTTCTCGTAGAAGCTCTTCTTGCGAAGACGCTTCAAAACACCGGCTTGTTCGCAGCTACGCTTGAAGCGGCGAATCATTTTCTCAATGTTCTCTTCGGAACGAGCGGTCACGGATACATTAGGCACTCTTGCCATAACTCAAAAGACTCCTGGAACACTATAGAATCAATTCAAAAATTGGATTTCTGAACGGGAAAGGGCGAAACGATAAAGAAAACGGTGGCAAACCGCAAGACGCAATCTCAGGCCGAACTCTTTTTATTAAGCTTGCCGAGCAATCCAAGTAATGCCAACTCATAGCTCTGCCTTCCAAAGCCGGTGATTTGCCCGACACAGACCGCAGCCAACACCGACTTATGACGAAATTCTTCCCGCGCATGAGTGTGGCTTAAATGACATTCGACGACCGGAAGCCCCACAGCCGCAATCGCATCCCTCAACGCATAAGAGTAATGGGTGAAGGCCCCTGGGTTAAAGACCATGCCATCCGCCCACTCACGGGCCTCATGGATCGCATCGATCAAGACCCCCTCATGGTTGCTCTGAACAAATCGCAGCTCATGACCCTTCCCCGGGCCGTTCTCTAAGCCTTCGTTGATGTCGTCCAGGGTCTGAAGGCCATAGACTCCGGGCTCACGAGTCCCGAGCAAATTTAAGTTCGGTCCATTGAGTATCAAAACACTCGCCATAATCAACTCCCCTTATCTTCCAAATGGCCACCGTGCTACACCCATCACCCTAGGTTCGGGACGACAGATCACCTTGTGCCGGCACAGAATGCCCTTTTTACAATCTCTAGGCTTGGGTCTGTCACAATATCCACCTTCTCCAAGCCCTGCGGCACGATGAAGCGCATGCGACCCATAGAGCGCTTCTTATCATGGGCCATAGCGCCGATCAACGCGTCAACAGGGTAACCCTCAAAAGCGATGGGGAGCCCGGCCTTCTCTAACAACGCGGCGATTTGCAACTTCAAGGCTTCTTCACAAATGCCTAGGTCGAACCCCATCTGGGCCGCGCAAATCATGCCCACCCCAACCGCTTCTCCATGACGAATCTTGAAGCCACTCACCTGTTCGAAGGCGTGGCCGAAGGTGTGGCCGAGGTTCAAAATCGCTCGTCGCCCTTGCTCAAGAGGATCTTCAGTCACAACATCGACCTTCACTTGAACAGCTCGACGCAAGGTCGCGGCGGTCATATTCAGAGGGTCCTCAGTGAGTTGATGAAACAATCCTGAATCCGCCAGGACCGCGTGCTTGATGACCTCGGCCAAGCCCGACCGCAACTCTTCGATGGGCAAGGTTGACAAGAGATCGGGGTCAATCACAACAAACTCAGGCTGCTTGAAGGCCCCCACCAAGTTCTTACCCTGAGGCAAGTCAACTCCCGTTTTGCCCCCAACAGACGAATCAACCATCGCCAGGAGAGTGCTCGGGATTTGGATAAAGGGAAGTCCCCGTAGATAGCTCGCCGCCGCGAAGCCCGCCATATCTCCGACGACTCCGCCCCCCAACGCGACCACCAAGGACGAGCGATCGAGGCGAGCGTCGAGAAACTGATCGTAGAGACTTTGAATCGTCGTCAGAGTCTTGTGCTGCTCCCCCTCGGGCACTTCAACCGTGATCAAGTCCGAGCAAGCCGGGGCCAAGCTCTTTCGTATACGGTCGCCGTGGAAGCCTAGAATATCGGAGTTAGAGACCAACGCGACCCTGCGACCATGCAAGCCTCGGCTCTGAAACAAGGTCCCGAGATGCTCCGTCAGCTGCCGCCCAATGAATATCGGGTATTGGCTGCTCGGTGTTGGGACGATGAGCCGCTCATGGGGTGGTAAGGCCGTCAGCTCAACGATGAGCGCCTCCAGCTCTGTCGCTAATTCATCCAGGCTCTTCCCGTCTGTCTTTATCTGAAGCGGGATCGCTTGATAATCCTTGGCCCGCTTGCTTAACAGCTCTTGAATCGCCGCCATTTTGTCAGGGTGCTTCAACAAAGGCCGAGACTTGTCATTCTCAAGGCGCGCCAGAATGCTCTTCGGGCTCGCGTTCAGGTTCAGCAACAAGTGGTCGACCTCAAAGCGCTCACGGTTGCTCCGAGAGACCATGGTTCCACCGCCGCTCGCGATCACCGCGCCCCCGCTCCCCGAGAGGTCCTCGCAGAGCCGCGCTTCTTCTCGACGAAAAACAGCTTCTCCCTGAGTCTCAAAGACCTTCGAGATCGCCATGCCGAAGTGTTGAACAAGGCGCTCATCCATGTCGATAAAGGGCCGGTCCCAGCGTTGAGCAAGCACCCGTCCAAGGCTCGATTTCCCCGTGCCCATGAAGCCGGTGAGAACAATATGACTGTCTTTTGAGTATTTAATGGGCATCGATATCGTATCCAAAGCGCCAGGCTTCATTATCCA
>JARGOJ010000604.1:2135-5865 GCA_029210225.1 Planctomycetota bacterium | reverse complement strand
TGCCACGAGCACAATGTTATCCATCGCGATGTAAAGCCACAGAACATATTGATTGAAAATGAAACCGAGCGGGCCGTGCTCGTCGACTTTGGACTCCGCAAGAAGCTCCAAGAAGACAGTAAGGGCCTTACTAAGACCGGCGAGATACTTGGCACCCCCGCTTTCATGAGCCCTGAACAATTCTCTCCAGGGGGCTCCTACGGCGACGTGGGACAAGCCACCGACGTTTGGGCCTTCGGCGCGACGATCTTCTTTGCTCTCGCGGGAAAATCGCCCTTTGAAAAAGGCACCATGGTGGAGATCTTCCAGGCGATCTCCATTGACCCTCCTCCAACGCTGCAATCCATCGATCCGAGCATTCCTGACTGGCTCAATGACTTGTGTTCCGAATGCCTCCAAAAGCAAGCCGACGCTCGCCCGACAATGGCTGAAGTCTCTCAACGACTCGACGAGCAATCCCTCGATGAACCAGTGCAGGGCAAGGGTGTAAAAATCGCTCTCAAGTTTATCGCAATCAGCGCGGTCCTCTTGGTGGCCACTATCGCCGGCCTATTTTTCACAACGCTCATAGACGACGCGCCCCTTGAGTTCTCAAAGCTCGATGAAAATCCGAAAGTCACGAGAGAGAGCAGCATTCAACTTAGAGGCCGAATCAATGGCACAACCATTCCTATTTCTGCAGGTGGTGGAAAAGGACTGAGTGACGAAAACGGCGACTTCAAAGTTCGCGTTCAGCTCAAACAAGAGGGCATGAACCGAATAAGATTCCTCGCTCAAGACGAACAAAAAGTCGTCTCTTCAACAATTGACATTTTTCGCGACACGACCCCTCCTAAGATTGAAGTAAAACTTAAAGAAAGCACTAATAAGGAAAAGATCGTCTTTGTTGACAAGAATCTCAAAGGCAAGGTCACTGACAAGACCAACATCGTCAAATTCACGATTAATAAGCAGGCCGTCACATTGGTAGACGGGGCCTTTGAATATCCGCTGAGGGACAAGGCCGAGGCTCAATCCATGGTGCTTATCGCCGAGGATAGTGTGGGAAACAAAAGCAGCCTTGAGTGCAAGGTTTATACATCAAGTGCTCAGTTGTTTCAGAGCTTCAGTAATGAGCAGCGGTCCAAGCTGCGTGACTATGTTGAATATCGAGCAAAGACACCCGAAGACAAGCGCGCAATGCTTGTCTTGGCAAACAATCGACTCTGGGCAAAAAGCACTGACGAGCTGCAAGACAGAGCGATCTCAATTGTCGGAGCGCGCATAGGCAGTGATTTTCAATTGACTGAGACCAAGAAGAGAGAGTGCGGTCCATTCAATGCAAGAATAGCAACCTTTAAGCATAAGAAGACTGGCATTGAATTCCAACTCATTCCAGGAAGCCTAAAAAAGACAGCCTGGTGGAAAGACCCGCTCTTCGAATACACCATTAATTTTTTAGAGGCCCTCGCTTCAGAAGATAGCAACCAAAGCCTGATAAGAATGTCCCTCATGCTCCCTCCTTCGTCAGATTATATAAACGCCGTGCTTCGCTTCATGGGACGAAAAGGAACACAACGATCTGCAATGAACCCTGTGATGGCGTACGGATTATCGAGTCAAATTAGAGCAGAGGATCTTCCAAAGTTCCGCGCTTGGTTTAAGCAGCGGATCAAATTAAAAATGCAGGAGAAGCTCAAAAAGGACGTCACCGATTACATTCCCCCTTTCCTCATTGGCAAGCGCGAACTGAGCATTGGACAATGGACGAGCGTCGCGAAACTGCCCACTCCTCCACCGGGCATAATGGGCGGTAGCATGTCTTGGTCATCTGATCCCGACTACCCAATGTTTTCTCCACATTCACTTGCTCTTCAATGGCTTAAAAATGCGGACCGCAACTTCCGCTTACCCAGTCGTCATGAGTGGATAATCGCTGCGCAAGGGGGCTCAGACAAGCGATTCTTTTGGGGTGACGATATATCAAAAATAGCCACCTACGGTCTCGTCTCCACAGGTGATTATTCCACTCCCGAGGTGACAACAGTTCACGACAATCATTTGAACGCTTACGGCCTCGCCGACGTCTACGGAAATGTCAGTGAGTGGGTCGACCCAGACTGGGATTCTTGGCGCCGAGCCTGGCCAAGAGCCAAGCCAACGGCGACCCTCTTCAAAGGCTATGGTGACGAGAACGCGTTGAAATGGGGATTGAGTATGGGAGGGTTTTCCTATACCCCTGGGCTCCTTTGCCAGAGCAGCATGGTCTTCTTCCAACCCGTCCTCACCAATCATCCTTTTATGCAAAGAATTGGACTGAGAGTCTCCGTCTCCATTCCTTAGAATATTACTATGGCCTTTCCTCCCCAACTGCAGCGATTCTTCCAGCACCCTCAGTTTAAGCACTACAAGCCTGCCGGCCAGCCTCGTTGGGGTGGTATGGGCGCTGTCGTGAAGGTCTATGATACCGAGCGTAACAAACACTTCGCCATGAAGATCCTTTGCACGAACGCCGACAACAGCGCCGAGCGATTCAAGCGAGAGATTCAAGCGCTCATCAATCTAAAGAGCCCGCACATTGTTGAGATTTTAGACTTCGGAGTGGCGGGCTCCGATTTTTATTACCTCATGAATTGGATTGAAGGTCAGAGCCTTGAAGAGCTTGTTAGAGAGTCTTTTCATTTCACTGGGGAAGCGCCCGCCGCTGAGCAGATAAAAACGATCTTCAATCAGCTCGCTGAAACCATTGACTATTGTCATTCCCAAGGAATCATTCATCGCGATTTAAAACCCGAGAACATCATGATCACAGAGGAAGACAGAGTCCTCCTCATTGACTTCGGGCTTGTTCGAACCGTTCAAAATAGGCTTCAAGCGAGCCAAGACAGCGTCGTCTACGACCTCACTAAGACCGGAGAATTCCTCGGGACTCCGCACTACATGAGCCCCGAGCAAGTGGACTATAAAGGAGACAGCGGTCATGTTTCCTTTAAGACAGATGTCTGGGCTTTGGGAGCGACGCTTCACTATGTACTAACTGGTCAGCCTCCTTTTCACGGTCAATCAGCCGCTGAGTCTTACATCGCGATTCTTGACCGAGACGTTGACGAAAAAGAGCTCCCGAGGGAAGCGAGCTATCAAGCGCTCAATAAACTCTGTTTGTGGTGCTTGGAAAAGGAGCAAAGTCAGCGACCACAATTGAAGGCTATAAAAGACCTAATTTTGACTGAGGCGCTGGAGCCCAAAAGTAAAATCGCCGTTAAAACACTTTCCTTCGGGGCTCTCCTGTTCTTCCTCCTCATCGGCTTTGGCTTCATCTATGAAACGATGAGGGCCCCCTCAACCTTTGAGTTCTCAGCCCTCGATAAGAACCCAAAAATGACGAACGAGAGCAGTATTCAACTTAGAGGTCGAATCAATGGCGCAAACGTCCTTATTACAGGGGGCGGAGGAAAAACGCTCAGTGATGAAAAGGGCCAATTCAAAATTCTCGTTCGTTTAGAGAAAGAAGGCAAGAACCGAATTGAGTTCACTGCCCAAAGGGAAGAACAAGTCGCTACTTCAATCATAGATGTATATCGCGACACCATTGCCCCAGTCATTGAGGTCCCCCTTCAAGCCAACAAAACAAAAGAGAAAATCGTTTTTGTCACCAAGAATCTAAAAGGCAAGATCACTGACAAGCACGACATCGTTAAATTCACGATTAATAAGCAGGCCGTCACATTGGTAGACGGGGCCTTTGAATATC